>NZ_JBEYFS010000040.1:0-63198 GCF_040634475.1 Streptomyces sp. NPDC007095 | reverse complement strand
AAACCCGAACCCGACCCACCCGCCCCACCCGAAACAGGAGAAGGAGAAGGAGAAGGAGAAGACGGAAGAGCGACCCCCTCGCCGTCATCGGTGACGAACTTCCATGTGATGCCCTTGACGAGGCCCTTCTCCAGGGGCGCGAGTTTCTGGAACGCGCTCTGGCTGAGGTCTATGTGGCCGGCGGCGCACGAAGGACACATGTCTTTGACGGGTACGGTGATCGTCTTGCCGTTGTACGTCACCTGGACGGAAACGCCTCGGCACAGCCGGTCCTGGTTCGGGTCGGCGGACGTCCACCACTCGTGGGACACGGCGACGAGGTCCTGGTTGGCAGCGTTGACGACGGTCCCGCACGCGCCGTACCCGCTGTCGTTGTAGTACGTCATCTCGCCGGAGATGTCCTGGGTACCGACCGCGTTGTCGGCCAGTGCCCAGGATGCACCCCCCAGGGCGACGGCCACGAGGGCGACGACGCCGCCCGCGATGATCCGGTTCCGGATGGACACGCTTTCTCCTGCTCGCTCATGGGGCATGGATTCGGTTCTCGGCTCGGAACCCGGAAGCCGGCGGACGGCCCGCCCGGGCCCGCTCGACGAGCCTGGGATGGTCCAGGACGGACGCCGCGCCGGGCCGATCATGGGAGAAGCGGAGCGGACATGGCAGAGGAGGACCGGGCTGTCTGCCCGGCGAGCCACTCTCTTCGCCCTCTCGGCCACTTGCCGGCACCGCCACCGGGTCCGCGCGCTGCCGGATACGGCGGGCGATCTGCGGGGTGAATCGTCAACGCCCTTGCGATGTCGGCGTGTTCGCCGCCGTTCCGTCGTCCTCGTTCTGTGCGACGGACGCCATGTCACCTTGTGCACGAGCTGCCGTACAAAAGGGCAGTGCCCGGCCGGCTGTCTTGCGGGCCGTCAGACGCTCCTGCTGTGATGCCGGTGTCAGGGCGGCATCTTTCCTGGGTGTCGGCAGTCGTCGTGGACAGACCGTGCCGGCAGCCGGGTGAACGCCTGTCGCAGTTGATTCGCCCGTATACCCGTACTTAGGCGTGCGCTGCCAGGACGAGGAGGTGGGAAGCGCATCACAGGACGGGGGTGGGTGTGCACGGCCTTCAGGCTGTCCCTGGCAGGGAGAGACAGATCCGCACGGATGAGGGTCGTCCAGTGACCCCGCGGGCGTCGGCCCGGCCTGCACCGCGTCCGGCTTGTCGGCGGGGCGCGCTCCGCGGACTTTCCGCGTGTCCGTATACGACCACGGCGACCAGTGAGAAGGGCATGAGCGAGACCCCTGACGGGCCCGTAGGTTCAAAGCTGCCCACTGGAGATCACCTGCGGACTACCGGTTCGGGGACGATCCGGGCGACGGCCGGGGATACGGAAGCCTGTAGGCGTACCACTTTGCCGGGCGACGGCCTGTGAGCCGATGGACGACCGGCCTCGGCCCCTGGCGGGCGCTCGTCCCCCGATTCGGAGCCGCGGCCGCATCCGCCGGGCCGGCCGGGGCCGGGCCCGTCTATCTGCTCTCGTCCGACGCCACCGAATCGGCGCGGCTGGCGGCGAGCGTCGACATGCTGAGCGGCGGGGAACGGGACCAGGCAACCGTGGTGGTCCCCCCTGGAGCCGAACAGTCCAGGGGCCTGTGGAAGCAGTTGGCGTCGGTGCTGGAAGAATGCCGCCGGTCCGGGATCGTGGGCGTGCGGCTGCTGTGGGCGGGTGGGGGAGCGGATCTGCCGGGCCGGCCCGCTCCGGCGCGGCGGATCTCGGACAGTTGGCAGATGGACGTCATCGCCCCCGCTGGTCCCGTCGTCGTCGCACCTGGCGGGTCGCTCTTCGCTCCTCCTGAAGCGGGCGGCTCCGGCGGCTGGTGGCGCTTCACTCCCGGCCTCAGTCCCCAGCCCCTGGGGCTACGCCATCCCGTGCCGAGCTGGGAGGACGCGGCGGCACGCCTGACCCTCGACGCCGTCAGGGGCTATGTGGTTGAGCCCGTGCCCGCTGGCGTGCTGATCCGGACACCGGAACCAGTGTCCGATGCAGCACTGGCCGTCGGCGCCTCGATCCCCGTGGACGAGCACCGGCTCGCCGTCGTGGTGGGCATGCCCGGCACGCCCTCGGTTCCCGCCGGAGCGCTGGCCGAACTGCTGGCCATACTGCCCTTACGGGCCCGTGCCGCCGCGCGTCTCGTGCCCGGAGACGGCGGTGATCTCCTGGCTACCTGTCAGGAGACCGCCGACCTGCTCGGCACCGAGGTGGCGGTCGTGAGCGGCCTTCCCGCCCTGCTGGAGAGATTCGACGGCGCCGGGGCCGAATCGGCTGTGGTTCTGATCGGAGCGGACGGCGAGCCGTCGTGGCGGCCCTATGTGGAAGCCGTCGCCTGCCTCCCGGCGCATGGCCGGTCCGCCGTGGCGCCGCGCATTCTCCAGTGGCGGCCTCCCGTCGACGGGCTGGCCGCAGGACCGGAGAGCGGAGTGCTGCTGCTGGATGCACTGTGGCAGGTCTCGGTCACCCGCGCGGGCCTGTGGGTGGGGCCCCGTGGCGGGCGGCCCGAGGAGTACGGGTGGGCACTGGACCCCGAGACCATGGTGCTCGACGTCGGCGTGCCGGGGCAGCGGCTGGACGACGGGCTGTGGCCGGTGCTCGACGCACTGCTGGAGGGGTTGGAGCCGTCCGTGCGTGAGCGGACGACGCTGCAGGTACTCGGAAGCTGCAGTGTGCAGGGCAGACGCCTCCTGCGACGCGTCACCGAACAACGGGGATTCGCCCTGGAGTACGGCGAGGACGTGCCCTCCGGTCGTGGATCCGAAGGCGTCGATGCGAGGCTTCCCGAGCCGGAGCGGCGGCGCGCTCCGGCCCGTTCCGCGCCGCAGGGGACAGCCGGTCACGTCTCCGCCCAGGCGGCGTCACACGAGGAAGCTCACGCTCCGGCGCCCTGGCACGCCTCGCCGATGAGCGTACGGGTCCGGCGAGTGGCCGCCCCGCCCTCACCGGTACCCGACAGTCCGGCCGCTCCCGCTCCGTCTGCGGCACGGGCTCCGAGGCCGCCAGGCTTCACGGAGGCACTCGCCGCGAGCCGTTCGGCGGAGGCTCCGGTCGGCCGCTCCGCCCCGGCCCCCTCGGAGGTCACGCGTACGGTGCCGGTGGGCCGCTCCGTCCCGGTTCCCTGGGAGGCCACGCGCATCGCGCCGGTGGAGGTTCCCACCGGCCGTTCCGTCCCGGCCCCTTCGGAGACCGCGGGTGCCGCACCGGTTCCACCCGTGTCGCCCGAAGTGCCACCGCCTTCACCCGAGCCCACCCAGGTGACCGCTCCGGAACACACGCCCGTACCCACGGCCGCGGCGCGCCGACCCGCTCCCTCCGTCCTCGTCACTCCACTGCACCGGAGCAGCTCTGCCGACCGGCAGGCTCTCCGGGCCCTGGCCGGCGAGCCGTGGTGGCAGTACCTGGCCGAAGTCACCCGTACGTTGGCGGTGACGCCGGGTCTGCGCATGCAGTTCCAGAGCGAGGATGTGCGCGCGGACCTGATCGCGGTGCGCTGCTACCTCACCCTGGATGACGGACCGCTGAGCTGGACCTGGCTGGCGCGGCAACTGGAGTCCGGGTCGGGCGACGCGTTCCCCTTCCTGTCCTGTCTGGCATCCGGTCTGAGACGGCTCCCGTCGTACAGAGGAGTCGTCGTCCGCGATGCGGGCGTCCTTCCGCCGGAGGCGAGGTCGCTGTCGCCCGGGAGAGAGTTGTGCGAGGCGGGTCCGGTCGGCACCTTCGCCTTGGACGGGGCTCCTCCTGCGGCAGCCGACCGGTACCTCATCTGGTCGGTGACCGGCCGGCGGGTGCGCAACATGTTCGCTTCGCCCCCTTGGGCGGGGAGCTCCGACGAGGTCGTCTTCGCTCCCGGTACCCGCTTCAGGGTCCTCGGGACGCAGGGGCAGCCCGGAGCCATGGCGGTACTGCTGCGCGAGGTGGCCGACGGCGACCCGGTCGCCCGCGCCGGTGGGTACGACGCTGAGGACAGGGGCGCCCTGGAACGGCTGCGAGAGGCAGTGGGCCGGTCTCCTGCGGCCGGTGACGCCGCGTCCTGGCCGGCCCGGCTCACGGGACAGCTGGCCGCGAATCCCCCGGACCGGACCGGAAATCCTTGATCACGCCGGCCGGCTCTGTCGGGCCTGACGGAAAACACGACCGCAGAGGAGAAGAACATGTCCGCTGAGCGCAGGACGCCGAGGCGCGGTGCGCCGCCGGAAGCCGCCGAACAGTTGAGGATACGGCGGGCGGTCGTCCTGTCCGCCGCCCACTCCTCCTCGACGACCTCCCCCGGCACTCGGGACCCGGAGCAGCCGGCCTCACGGACGACTCCTGACGGGGCGAGTGGATTGCGGAACTCCGCTGCGCCCCGCTCGGGGGAAGGAGCGCGGCTCGACGGAGGGGAGAGGCACGGTCGGCTGAGGCCGGCCGGACGGGGATCCGGCGGAGAGGGTGGCAGGGCGGAGGGCGTCGCGCCTCCCGGCAACTCCAGGCCCAGCCAACGCCCGATGCTGGCCGCGGCCGCAGTCGCCGGGGCGGTCCTGGTCGCGCTGCCGCTGGTGGTGGACCACAGCGACAAGAACAACGAGACGAACTACGAGTCCTCCGGTCAGGAGTCCGCCCCGCCACAGGCGGTGGGCCCGAACTTCACCCTCGACGTTCCCACCCATCAACCCTCTTCGGGGCCCGATACACGGGCCGCCCGCCCAGACATCGCACCTGAGACCCCTTCCTCGTCGTCCTCGCCACATGCCCCGGCGGCCCCCACCGTAGAGACCTCCCCGCACAAGACCTTCCAGGGGCCCGGTATACGGGCCCCTCATTTCGCCACCGCGCCGGGGGCCCCTTCCTCGTCGCACGCCCCGGCAGCCCTTGCCGGTGGCGCTCCTTCGCACCAGGAGAACCGCAACCTGTCCGGAGGCGGGAGACACGGGGCGACGCCTGTCCTCACGCTTGCGCAGACCCAGGTCACCCGTACTGTCACCCCCACGGTCACTTCCACACACACCGCGCCGCCTCAGGTCATGACGGCACGGAGTGCGAGTGTGCCGGGTACGGCGGGTGTTCAGGGCACGGCGGTTCCTGCGGGTACGGCGGGTGTTCAGGGCACGGCGGTTCCTGCGGGTACGGCGGGTGTTCAGGGCACGGCGGTTCCTGCGGGTACGGCGGGTGTCCAGAGTGCCCCGGTTCCTCCGGGCGCGGTGGTGGCCCAGGGCACGCCGGTTCCTCAGGCCACGGCGGGTGTTCAGGGCACGCCGGTTCCTCCCGGCACGGTGGTGGCCCAGGGCACGCCGGTTCCTCAGGCCACGGCGGGTGTTCAGAGCGCCCCGGCGCCCGACCAGAGGACCACCGAATCCCCGGTCGCGGGCGGTCAGGTCGTCCAGGCCACCCGTGTTCTGGAGATCGGCGCGTCGATCGCGTCGGCTCGGGCCACCCTGTCCATGCAGGACGACGGCAACCTGGTCGTCACCGACGAGAACGGCACGGTCCGCTGGTCCTCCCACACCGAAGGCCGGGGCTACAGGACCGTATTCCAGGACGATGGCCACCTCGTCGTCTACACCCGCGACAACCAGGCGGCTTGGTCCTCCGGGACCGCGGGTCATGACGGCGCGGTGCTGGTGTTGCAGAACGACGGTGATGTGGTGATCCAGCAGGACGGTACGACCCTGTGGGTCAGCGGAACCGCTCACTGAGCACGGCTGGACCGTCTGTGGCGTCGGACGGGTCCGGCGCCACGGACGGGTATGCCAGTCCGGGCGGTTGTGCGAACGGGTCCGGCGTCCTGCTCCGCACCACACCGTCGTCCTCGTCCTTGCGCCAGGCCCGCAGGGCCTGTTCGAGCCGTCGTGCGACCGTCCGTGCGAAGTCGCCCCCACGGGCGGACTCCGCCGGAAGCAGTTCCCGCATCATCACGACCGTGCGCTCGCCCCGCCGGGCTCGGACGTCCAGGACCTCGAACCGTGTTTTCGGCGCGAACAGCACCCTGTCCGGCAACTCCGGTTCCAGCAAGGCCGTGCGATGACCGGTGACCGACCAGATGAGAATGTCCGTGTTCCCCGTTCTGCCGGCATTACCGGTGATGGACGCCGAGCACATGCCGTGCCCGATGACCTCACGGTGTCCCTCGTACCATCTCGTCTCCGCCTCGTCGAGGTCGGTCCGCAGCGCCACCACGCCGTGGTGCATGGGCAGGAGGGCCAGACCCTCGACGGCGTGCGGGGTGGCTGACGGCAGCACCCTGCCGCCGAGGAGCCCGAGTTCCTGCCCGGCATTGCGTCCACGGACGGTGAGCTGGAGACGGACCGCGACGAGTCCGGCCAGGACGGCCTCGGGGGAACGGCCCTTGCCCAGCCCCGGGTTCCCCTGGAGGGCCAGGGCGACGATGGCGGCGGCGTCCTGCGTGGAGCCTCCATTGCTGCGCGGGTGGGCCGCCGGCCGGTCCGGCTCCGCCCCGGGCCCTTGCGGCTGCGGCCCGGCGCCGACCGGTGGGTCTTCGTCGGATGACGGCGGCAGGGCGTCCGTCTCGGCGCGTGCGGCCTGTGCAGTCCACAACTGGCTGGTGGTCATCACACGCACCTGGGAACCGGTCTCCCCGGAGAGGCGCCGGACGACATCCTCGGCCAGCTCCCACAGCCGGGGCAGCGACTGAGGGACGCTGTCGTCGCACAGCACCATTTCGTGGTGAGGGTCTGCGGGAGCCGTGCGCATCTCTTCGGCGTACGGCGGTTCGAGGAAGGGGCGTATCCACAGGCCTGCGGGGAGGACTTCCAGCACCACGTCGGGCCCACCGCGGTGAAGGCCGGGGCGGAGCATCGGCAGGTGGTCCAGGGGCCAGCGGTGGTCCGCCACGAGGAAGGGATGGGCCTGCCCTCCTCCAGGCTCCGGCGGGAGGTGGAGGAACTCGCGGGCGAAGAGTGGGCGTCCCAGCGCCCCGTGCTGCTCCACGAGGAGTACCTCGCCCTCCGGCGCCCGGCCGACGAGGGGGTCGCTGGTGGGAAAGCCGTTGTACACACGCACCGGCTCGCCGGTCATGGTGGCCAAGGTCTCGCCGAAGGAGTGGCCCTGGGGCGTCCGTACCCCTCCGAAGAGCACGAGACGGATCGCGGGTCTGGTCTCCTCCGGGAGGTCCCGCCAGAACAGGGCGATGTCCTCCGGCGCCAGTTCCGGCGCACCGGGGGTGCCGACCACCACCGTGGGCGCGTCGCTACGGCCTTGCAGATGCGCGGCCAGGTAGCCGCGGTACCGGTGCTGGGCGGCGTCCTCCCGCGCCGGGTGGATCCACACCCCGGCGCCCACCGGTTCGGCGACGACGGACTCTCCCACCGGCCGGGGGCGGTCCGGCAGGGTCTCGTCCCAGGCGGGTTTGGGAAAGCGGCGGGACACGTAGCGGACCGGTCCCTCCGGCGGGCAGAGCACCCAGCCCCGTCCACGGTCCGCTCCGATGAAGAGGGCGCCCCCGGCGGACGGGAGCAGGACGCCGTCCGGTACGACCACGTCCAGTCCCAGCAGCCCGGCCAGCCGCCGTCCCGCGGCGGCAGACCCCTGAGATGGCGTCCTGCCGAACACCACCCGCAGACCGCGGGGCCCGGCGGGGACCGCGCGTGTCACCGCTTCTGCCACCGTGTCCAGCGCCGAGTCCTCCGGGAGGTCCACCACCACCAGGGAGTACTCGGGGTCGGTCGCCAGGCCGGCGGCGAACAGCAGGGGTCGGCGGTCAGGGCCGCCGGAGGGGTGGACCAACCAGGCACCGCCGACCCGGCGCACCGTCAGATCGGCCGTGCGGGCACCGTGCGGCTCGGCGGGTTCCACGGATCGGGCCCGCGGTGAGAGCCAGGGGAGCTTTCTGCCGGCCGCACCGCCGCCGGTCCTGTTTCTCAAGGTCAAGTGCCTGTCTGCCACGGCCCGAAGCTGCCGTACCCGGTGACGGCGGCGCCGTCGTTGCGAGGGCCGGGACCGCCGTCGACGGCAGCGTGACACGATGGCCGGATCTCGACTGATCCGGTCACCTGACTGCGATTCATCCGCGGAATCTCCGTTGTGGTGCTGTGGGTTACCTCATCTGCAACGGAACCGTCTCCCCCCGGCGTGACGTCCGGGCCGATGATATAGAAATCGACCATGGCCGACGCTGTCGGTGCGCCGCCGGGGAGGCCTTTCTGTCCGTATGGGCAGGGATCCCGCCCATACGCCTTCGGACACGGTACGGCGGACTGGACCCCTGGGGGGCGGGTTCCGTTCCGTCAGGGTGCGTGGGCGGACCGGGTGCGGAGCCAGATCTCGAAATGGCCCGACCCTACCGAGGTGCGATAGGTCAGGGCGCTGGCCAGGCGATACCTGCCGCTGTTTCGCATCTCGCCACGCACCATGGTCTGGATGTCTCCTGGCTGGTCGGACCAGTCCAGCACGACACCGTCGAACCAGCCGTCCTCGATCGCAGCCCGGTAGCCGTCCGGACCCATGAGATGGCGGCCCCCACGTCCGGTGTAGTCGATGTAGTAGATGGAGGTCCACAGGGTGTAGTCGGTGAGACCCATGCCGCTGAGGTAATACACGGGTGCCTCGTGCGGCTGGCCCAGCCACTTCTGCCCCGGCCGGACGTTCTTGGCCAGTTCGGGGATCAGATAGCTGGTGCCTGGCCAGACGCCGTAGTTCTGGGCCGACTGTGACATGCCGAGAGTGAGGGCCAGCACTCCGACGGCGATCGCCGTCTGGGGAAACCTGAAGTGCGCTCCCATCAGACGTGTGATGCCCACGCCCGCCATCGGCGCCGCGAACAGCAGACCGTATCCGATGTGCTTGTGGAGCGAGACGCTGGTCTGCAGATGGATCTGGTACGCCGGGGCGAGCAGAGTGGTGCCGGTGAGGACGACGCCCAGAGCGAGGCGCCACCCGGTCCCGGGCACGGGCCGGCGCCGGCCCGGTATCTCGCCGAGCCGGCCGCGGCGCGTGTACAGCGCGGTGCCGACGCAGGCCAGGGCGAAAAGCAGGCCACCCCACTTGACGCTGTCCCAGATCATGGGCATGGCCGCGGCGGTGCCGTGCGTGCGGGCGGTGGTGGTGCTCCGGATCGCCTGCAGGTAGTCGGTGGTGGACAGGGCGATGCCGAGCAGGATCGCCACGCCGAGGGTGAACACCGCACCGCGCAGTAAGGCCTGGCGCCTGCCGAGGCGCTGGTGGGCGGCCAGCACCAGCAACGCCGCGACGGTCGGGAGGAACAGTGCGGACGCGTACTTCACCCCCACCGCCAGGGCGGCCACCGGTGCGGCGGCCAGCGGCAGCGCCCAGTGGCCGTGGGCCACCCGGATGACGATCCATGTGCTCAGTGCGAGCAGGAGGATCGCCATCGCGTCGTAGGTGGCGAAGTTGCCCAGGAAGAGCGTCGACTGGCTGACGGCGAAGAGCCCTGCCGCGCAGAGTCCGGTGCGCTCGTTGAACAGCCGGCGGGTGAAGGAGTAGAGCACGGCGGTGCCGGCCAGCATGAACAGCAGGCTCATCACCCGGACCCCGGTCAATCCCCAGGCGGAGTCCACCCACGCGGCGAGGACGGGGTAGAGGGCGGGTGAGCCGGAGAAGTAGCTGTCAAAGCCGCCGTAGTCGGGAGCGCCGTGGAAGAGGTGGTCGATCATGGCGTGCCCGGCGTAGACGTACAGCGCCTCGTCCTCGAAGGCGGTGTTGTGCAGCCGCAGCGACAGGGACGCCTGGACCAGCAGCAGACAGGCCAGCAGGGCACGGCTGACCAACGTCCGGCGGGGGCCGGCCTCGGCGGACCAGCCTTTCTCGGGAATCCGCCCCAGCACCCAGTCGGCTCGGGTGATCTCCTCGAAGGTGTATCCGGGGGCGGGTTCCGGGCCCCGGGCGGGCAGCACCCGCAGTCTCAGGGTCGACTCGGAGTCGAACGCCTCGTCGGCGTCGGGTTCCCGGGGCGCGGGCGGCCGCAACTCGGGCAGGCGTTCAGGCTGCCCGCCCATGTCGCCCGTGGCGCGTGCACCGGTCGTCATGGGCGCCTCACGTCGAAGCCGATGCTCGGATCGGCGACGCCTCTGCGGAAGGCCGCCAGCGCCTCGCGGCTGCTGTCGATCCGCCAGTCGGCCGCTGTCTTCTGGTCGAACCAGATGAAGCCGACGACATCGTGACGGGCGGTCACGCCGTGCAGCAGGTCCCTGATGTCCGCGGGCTTGCGGACGCCGGGCTGTGCAGCGGTCTGGGCGATGAGCACGGCGTTCCGGGTGAAGGCTCTGACCTCCTTGATGGTGGGGGCGAAGAGGGTGTCGAAGGTGTGCGGCCCGGTCCCGGTGTAGTAGCCGACGAGGCCCAGCCAGTCGACGTAGGCGTCGCCCGGGTAGTACGGCCGCAGTTGCACGGACGGCACCGGGGCGATCACGCTGGGGCTCCAGACCCAGATGACGTTGGAGACTCCCTTGTCCTGGAAGATGTCGTGGATGTGCCGCCACGCCGCGACGAACTCGGCCGGGGCGGCCTTCTCGGTGCCCCACGGGTACCAGGCGCCGTTCATCTCGTGGGCGAAGCTGAGGGCGACCGGCACGTTGAGGTCGCGGACCGCCAGCGCGGTGCGCTGGATGTAGTCGTCGTCACGGCCCTCGGAGATCTCACGGAGTGTCGGCCTGAAGGGTTCCCAGACGATGTACGGCAGCATTCTGCGCTGCCAGACGGCCTGGGTCGCGTCCGTCTGGAAATCGTTGCCCCAGGTGAGGTGGTAGGAGAGCAGGTTGGGCGCCTTGCCGGCCTGTCCGGTCCAGGTGTCGACGGCGTCGAGCGCTGCGGGCGCCCGGTCGAGAGTGGCTCCGAGGTACTTGCGGTTGTGTTTGGGCCGGATCATCGGAGTGACGTCGTACGGGACGTAGGGCGCGGTCCGGGCGAAGGGGCCCTGTCCGCCGGCGCCGATCGGAGCCGTGGGGGTCGGGGCGCACCCCGCTGCCGCCGACGCCGCGGCGGCGAGGGCTCCCAGCATCGCGGTCCTGCGGCCGATGACCGTCATACGAGGGCCCTCTCGGCCGGGACCGCGATCTGTGCGGCGGGGTCGGCTTCGCCCTCGGGCTCTTCCGGGCGGGGCAGGACGAGGACGCGGAGTACGGCCGCCGCGTAGAAGAGCCCGGAGGCGAGCGGCAGTGCGAAGTCCTCCGGGACCATCGTGTCCATCCGCCACACCGCGGCGCCGATCCAGAGTGCGGTGGCGGGCACGGTCCAGGCCCAGATACCGATCCAGAGGCGCCGGGTCCTGTTCCTCCTCGCACCCCCGGAACCGGTGGGCTGCCAGCCCATGGCGCGGCGGCGCAGCACGTCCCAGATGGCGAAGACGTGCGACCAGCTGTACAGGACCCGCGTCGCCCACGCCTCCAGTCGGTAGGGGTTGCGGTGCCACAGCGGGTACACGACGACCAGGTGGAACAGACCGGGCAGGAGCAGGATCATGTCGGTGACCTTGACCTGCTCGGGGAAGAACAGCAGCAGGACCGACACGATCAGTGGGCCGGTGAAGATCATCAGGGCCGACTCGATGTAGTAGACGAAGCCGGAGACGTAGCAGAGGCGGCTGGCGAGGCGCATCCTGACCCTCCAGAAGTTCTCGAGGCTGCCCAGCATGCTCATGGAGGCCATGCACCAGCGGTACTGCTGGTTGTGGTAGGCACCGATGGTGTCCGGGCACAGACCGGTGGACAGCGCCAGCGGCACGTACTGGAGGTCCCAGCCGCGAGCCCGCAGTTCGAATCCGGTGTGCATGTCCTCGGAGTGTTCGATGAGACTGGTGCCGCCCACCTCTGCGAGCGCGGTGCGCCGGTAGACGGCGCACGAGCCGACGCAGATGGAGCCGCTGCTGCGCTGCCGGGAGACCTGGACCGAGCGGTAGAACAGCTCCTGGACGGCGCCGGCGCCGCGCTCGATCCAGTTCTGCTGGTCCAGGACACGGAAGAACTGGGGGGACTGCACGATTCCGACGCGGGGGTCGGCGTCCATGTACGGCAGCAGCTCGTGGAGGAGGTCGGTGCGCGGGACGAAGTCGGCGTCCAGGATCAGGATGAATTCGCCGCCGGACTGCTCGAAGCCGTACCGCAGGTTTCCTGCCTTCTTGAACCAGCCCCGGTTGGGCCGCACCAGGTAATGGAAGCCGAAGTCGTCCGCCATGGCGGCGACCTCCGGACTGTCGGAGTCGTCGAGGACGAGGGGGGTGACCGGTCCGGGGTAGGTCTCGGCCAGTCGCTGAACATGCGCCCAGGTGTTGTGAAGCACCTCGATCGGCTCGCCGCACACCGGCAGGAAGACATCGACCGACGGGTACTTCTGCGGCGACCAGGAGCGCACCGTCCTGCGGTGGGCCTGGAGGTCGAAGTCCGGGGTGAAGGCGTCCAGCCGCAGCGATATCAGGAAGCCCAGCACGGACAGCAGCAGCGCCGGAGCGAAGAACCAGATCCATGGACTGTGCCGGGCGGAGTCGATCTGGCTGTAGAGGACGCACCCGAACCCGATGAACGACGTGCCGGTCAGCACCCAGGTGCGGCGAACGACGTAGGAGTACTTCTCGCGGTCGTCGGGGGGCGTCGGGAGCAGTCCGACGGGAGCGGCCGCGCGCGGTGGCCTGCTGTTCCCGGAACGCCGCGTCCGGCCGGGCGGCCGCGCGGACGTGGCGGAAACAAGTACACGGTGAGCTGCCATGACGTCGGGGGCTCCAGAGGGCGGCCGGTGAGGTTGTCGTACGAGGATGCTGTCCAGATGTACGGACACGGCGACCGATGTCGGCCGACCGACAGCACGCCGAACACGCTAGTGACCCACGCGGCGAGGCATGTCCGCGCCGAGGTAACAGGGGGCTGTAGGGGCACGACTCCTGCACCAAGGAACGGCTTGCCCCTGCACTCCCCGCGGTGAGCGGTCGTGGGCGGGTTCGTCGGAGGGGATCCACCCCTCGATGGGGTCGTGGGTCATGTGGGTTGTGTGGCCGAGGGCGACGTTGTCGCTGTCGCGGAGGCATTCTTACCTGCGTTGCTTGTAAGCGGTCGCCGGATGATTTCGTTCGACCGCAAGGTTGTGGACGGCTTCGTCTGGGCGATGGAGCGGAGTGCCACTGGTCCGGCGACCCAGTCCAATGCGTACGATGAATTCAAGGAAATTCTCCTCGACGCGTACAGGATGGGCATCTTCGACGAGAACCCGTTGGAGGGTGTCAGCCTCTAAAATGCAACCCGGAACGTCATTCCCTCTGTGGCGCAGCTAAGAGAGACAAGTACGGTAGGCAGCATTCCTTTCCATTGATCGCGGATCCCATGAGTGGATGCGGGATGCATAATGGAGAAGCGGCAGCGGTAAACATGAACAACATTGTTCCCGACGGTGTATATCGCATCCTGGAGAAAGTGAACCAGAGCACCTGGAAATATGGTCGGCTCAAGCATTTCAAGGCCGACGATTGAAATGCCATATCTAATGGCAGTCTCATCACCGATGTGGCCGAGTGGATGGGGCGCAACGGCATCGATGTCACGTCCAAGATCTACCGGGCGCTGACCCGGCCCGCATGTGCAAGGGCCGACGACCTGTCACGTGAGGCCGAGCTCCGTCAGCGAGTCGCCCAGGGCCGTGGAAGAAAGCTGCCCGACGGGGCTCTTGCTCTTGGAGAGCCGGTCTTCGACCGACACCCCTCCGTAAACCAGGCCCACCGGCACGGGGCCGGGCTCCCAGGCCTGCAGGGCGGCCGTCTCCTGGCCGATGAGGTCGCGGTCGCGCGCGTCGATCATGGGCTTCATGCGAGTTCTCCTTCGAAGACCTGCGTGACAGGGCCGCTGATCCAGTACGTCCGGCCGGGGGGCCGCTCGGAGTGCGGGGACACCACGATCGGTGTCCCGGCCTGGTCGTGCACGGTGGTGGTCTTGGCGCAGATCAGGCCTCGCCGGGTGGCGATGACGGCTGCGGCCACGGCGCCGCTTTTGCGCAGCGGCAACTGCTACCAGTAGGGCGGCAACGCGCCCGGCCAGCGCTCAGGTGGGGGACCTCTAATGTCGGGCGGCGCAGTCGTTGCACAGGGCGCGGCCGCGGTCGCGGGCCAGGCCGGGCAGTTTGCGGGGCTCCAGTTGCAGTGCCGCGCGGACCTGTATCCGGAGCGCGGTGAACTCGGGTCCGTCGTCGGGACAGACGACGCCGGGGTCGGGTGCCCCGCACGTCCTCGCAGGGCGGATGAGGTCAGTGATGCGCCAGTCGGCGCGGAAGCTGTCGCCGCGCACCTGCTCGACCTCGGCGTACAGGTCGGCGAGCCGTGGGCGCCGTCCGGTGGAGAGCAGCGTGTCGCGGCGTGAGGCGTAGACGCACAGGGAGCAGGAGCAGCTTTTCCGAACTAACGAAGTGCCGGTGGGGCGCGGTGCTCTGAGACGCTGGCCGAGGGTCGGGCAGTCGCGGTCAGGTAGGTTCTGGCCATGGTTGGTGACTGGCGGATGGACCGGATCGGTAGTGCTCTGCGAGGTGAGAACCCGGCTGTGCTGCGCCGCTTGGATGTGGGGTTCGCAGTGATCGGCGATGTGCAGTTCCTGCCGGGCTACTCGGTGCTCCTGGTGAACGACCCGAAGGTGGAGAGACTGTCGGATCTGCCCAGGGCCAGACGGATGTCGTTCCTGTCCGACATGGACCAGCTCGGCGAGGCAGTCGAGCGAGTGTCACGTCGCATGGACGCAGCCTTCCGGCGAGTCAATCTTGAGATCCTGGGCAACACCGATGGATTCCTGCATGCGCACATATGGCCGCGATTCGGGTGGGAGCCAACCGACTTGGTCGGCAAGCCGGTGTGGCTCTATCCCCGCGACAGATGGACCGACGAGCAGTTCGCACTCGGTCCGCAGCACGACCCACTGCGCAAGGCAATCGAGGATGAGTTGGACCATCTTCGCTCGGTGCACTGAAGGCGGGCCGGGACGCTATCAGTAGGCTCATACGGTCAGCACCACCTTGCCGACCACCTTGCCGTCCGCCAGGAGTTGATGGGCCCGTGCTGCGCTGTCCATGGGGACGACGCTGTCCACGACCGGCCGGACGCGGCCGTCGGCCACCATGGGCCACAGGTTCACGCGGATCGCGTCGACGATCTCCGCTTTCTGGCGGTGACTGCGTGACCGAAGGGTCGTGGCCGCCACGGACCCGCGCTTCGCCATCAGTTCGCCGATGCCGAGGGGCGTGGGGGAGACACCGCCCCCGATCATCACGAGGCGTCCGTCGGGAGCCAGGGCGCGGACGTTGCGGGTTTCCTGCCGAGCGGTTGACGTCGATCATGCCGGCGCCCACGGCACCCACCACCGTGCCGGTCGCGAGGCCCTGGAGAACCCTGCCGCAGAGCAGCATGGGCACTCCGTCGGCGCCGGCGAAGACGACGACCGCTGCCGCCTGGACCACGATGGAGCCGAAGATCACCGGTCGCCGTCCGACATGGTCGGAGAGTGAACCGACGACGAGCAGAGCGAGCAGGATGGCCACCGCGTACACGCCGAAGACCACCGTGGTGGTGATCGGCGAGAAGTGCCACTCCCGCTGGTAGGTGGCATAAAGCGGAGTGGGCGCACTTGCCCCGGCGAGGAAGAAGACCACCACCGAGGCTTGGAGGCAGAACGCCTGCCAGGGAGCCAGCCGCCAGGACCACGGGCCAACCGCCCGGCCCTCCTCTGTCGTCATCGGACTCCTGCTGCGCGGGACGCACGGATGTGGTCCTCGACGTACGTGGAAGGACGGGAACGGGCGGCGGCCCGTAGGGACGCGGGGTCCGCGTTCTCAGTCCAGGAGCGTGCGGGCCGCGATGGCCGAGGCGCTGATGGCTGCGGGAAAGCCCGCGTAGAACGCGATGTGCGTGATGATCGCTGCGAGCTCGGCCTGTGTCACACCGTTGTCGACGGCGCGCCGCAGCTGCGCAGGCAGCTCTTCGGGGCGGTAGAGCGCCACGACCGCGGCGACGGTGGCGATGCTGCGGTCCCGGGGACTGAGGGCGGGATCTGCCCACACCTCGCTGTACAGGGGGTCCTCCACCAACTCGGTGAGGGCCGGGGTGAAGGCACGGGCCATTTCGCGGGGCGACGGAGGCGTCGAACGCGGGTCGGCCTGCGTGGTCATCGTGAGCTCCGTGCCAGGGCGTGGCGCGCGATGCTCGCGGCGAACAGTGGCGTCTCCCGACGGTTGTGATCACCGGAGGCGGCCTGCCGTGCGGCCGCGGCCTCCTCGAAGGTGCCGCCGTTCTTCTTGTTGAACTCCATGAATTCCTGGGTGGGATGGCTGGTGACCTGGTTGGTGTAGGTGACGGTGCCGTCGCCGTTGTCCTTGGCCGACAGGTCCCAGATCACCTGGACCGTCGTCCAGCCGTGCGGGGTGAACACGTCGGAGAGGGACACCATGTGACAGTGGTGCTTCTCGGCGATTTCGGCGACGTAGTGCTGGATCACCAGCCCGGTGCCGATCATCTCCACGTTGATCGACATCGGCCGGCCGTCGTCGGTCGTGGTGTAGCCGGCCGCCTTGTGGTCGGGCGGAGCGCAGCGCTGGTATTCCTTGTCCGGAAGGTTCAGCAGCCAGTCGGCGATGTCGATCGCGTCCCAGGGCGCGTCGAGCGGCGCGTGTTCCGTCGAGGTGGACAGGACCTTCTTCGAATCACTCATTGCTTGCTTCCTTCAGCGAGGGCCACGGCTGGAGCCGGGCCGGCTTGTGCAGGGGAAGGCCCACCGGACATTGCCGGTTCGACCGCCCTCGGTTATCCGTCGACCGCCTTGTGGCCTTCGGCGGGGCAGGGCGATGAGGTGGCGCGGGCCGGCCGTCGCCGCGGGTTCCAGCACCGGGATCACCGGCGCCACTGCCTCGGACACGGCATCCGCTTGCTTTCTCCGGATGCCATCACCCTAGAACCGGTGGACCGGAGTGCTTGCCCATCAATGCACCGCCGATGTGCCCACGGTGCATCGAGCACCGTGTATCCGAAGTTGCAGGTCACGAGTCTGCTGTGCAGGGCGGACGGGGTGCTCGCGCCAGTCGTCGGCGGGCGTCCACGGTGAAGACCGTGGCGACGCTCACGCCGGCCGCGATCGTCATTCATGTTACGTGCCGAATCCGGCCCATTCAGAGGTGTCCACAGTTTCCGGACCAACCCCGTCAAGGCGCTTCGACGCCTGTATCGCTTCTGCCATGCCTCTACATTGAAGATAAGTTGCGCAGAGGTCAAAGACCAATTTTTGATTCCAGTAATAAATGAGGTGAATGATCGTGGAATTGAGAACCCTGCGGTGCTTCGTCGCCGTGGCTGAGGAACAGAGCTTCACGCGCGCCGCCGAGCGGCTGTCGGTCGCACAGCCCGCCGTCAGTCACCAGATCCGCTCCCTGGAGAAGGAACTCGGCGAAGCGCTCTTCGAACGCAACGCACGCAGCGTCCGGCTGACCGAGGCCGGCCGGGTGCTGCTGCCCTTGGCCGGCCGGACTCTCGCTGACGCGGACAGGGTGATCGCCGAGTTCGCCTCCCGCACCGCTCTGGTCACCGGCACGCTCCTCCTGGGCGCCGTGGACGGGGTCGAACACACCCGTCTGCCCGCGCTCCTGGGCGCCTTTCACCGCCAGTACCCGGGCGTCGCCGTGCAGCTCGTCGAGGGGCGCAGCGCCGAGCTCATCTCGCGCGTCGGGAACGGCGAGTTGGACGCCGCCGTGGTGGCCCTGCCAGAGCATTCCCTGCCCCAGGGCATGCGCAGTGTGGTCATGCTCGAAGACGAGATCGTGGCCGTCGTCACGACGGACTCCCCGCTCGCAGGCCGCAAGAGCATCCCCATCGAGCTGCTGTCCGGAAAGACCCTGATCAGTTACGGCCAGAACAGCGGACTGAGGCCATGGCTGCAGTCCGCGTTCGATGCCGCCGGCATCGACTTCAGTACTCGGTACGCGATCAACGACGGGGCCCTGCACGTCGCTCTCGTGGAGGAAGGTGTCGGCGTCTCCCTGACGGTGGGTACCGACCGGGCTCTCGTCGGGAACCCCCGAGTCAGCGCCGTCCCGGTCAGTCCCTCCCTCGCTTACCGCAAGGCACTGATCTGGCGGGGCACCCCGCAGCCCACCCGGCCGCTGCGGGCCTTCCTCGCTCTTGGCCCCGCAACGCCCTGACCCTGATGCCCCACCGACGCAGGACGCGACACAGGCCATCACGACACGCAGGCGCTCAAGAAAGTCTGGCATTGCTTGGCGCGCTTTGGCGCCCCATTCAGGAGTGTCGAATGCTTCGGAGATTCGTCACGATCTGTGAGATGTCTGTTTCTGAACCTCGGTGTGGAGCGAGGACTTGCCGAGGGGAGTCGACGGGCCCCATTCGTTCGGCGCAGCATCACCGCGGCGGCTCACCAAGAGCAGCTGGGAGGGGCTGCGATGGAAGCTGTCGACTGCATCATCCGCTACTGCTTCGACGGCCAGCCCCAAGGTCGGCTTGACGACGACGCCACCGTTCTCCTGGCCGAATGGCGCGCCGGTCACCAGCAATGACGGGACTGTAAATCGTCCATCTGACAGGCCCTGTCGCGTGCGCGTCGTTCACCGGTGCGTGCGGAGTCCGTCGAGGATGAGCGCGAGCATGTGGGGTGCCCGGTCCTCGGGGCTGGACGCGGCGCGCCACAAGGCGCCGGTGAGTTGGAGGAAGTCGCCTGGGTCGGCGTCTGGGCGGATGCTTTCGTCCTTCTTGCCGGCGTCGAGGAGTTCTGTGATCGCGGCGATGACAGGCCCGTAGCTCTGCTCGCTGATCGCCTGGTGCGCGCCCGGGCTGAGGGCGTCGCCGAGGCCGTGCTTTCTGCGCATGGCCTCGACGAGGTCGGTCGTCCAGTGGCGGAGCGCTTCCAGTGGCGGCATCTGGGCCAGCAGATCGGGCACGGTGTTGATGATGCGTGCCACCTCGTCCTGGTATACGGCCAGGACCAGCGACTCGCGTGTGGGGAAGTTGCGGTACAGGGTGCCCGCGCCGACTCCCGCGCGCTGGCCGATCTGGTTCATCGACGTGCTGCCGTCCGCCGCGAGCGCTTCGCGTGCGGCGGCGAGGATGCGTGCCCTGTTCTCGCGGGCGTCTGAGCGGACCACGGGACCTCACCTTGCTAAGTGGAGAGCTCTCCACTACGTTATTCGGAGAGCTCTCCACATACTTTAAGGAGCGTCATGCATTACATCAAGCTCGGCATGACCGGCCTCGACGTGTCCCCGATCGCGATCGGCGCGATGACCTACGGCGAGCCCGACCGCGGGCACCCCGTCTGGTCGAAGGGCGAACAGGAAGCGCGCCCGCTCATCCGGCACGCGCTGGAGGTGGGGATCAACTTCTTCGACACCGCGAACATGTACTCCAACGGTTCCAGTGAGGAAATCCTCGGCCGAGCGCTCAAGGACTTCGCCGACCGTGATGCCGTGGTGATCGCCACGAAGCTGCGCCATCCGATGCGGCTGGGGCCCAACGGACGGGGACTGTCGCGCAAGGCGATCATGACCGAGGTCGACCATTCGCTGCGCCGCCTCGGCACCGACTACATCGACCTGTATCAGGTGCACCGCAACGACCATGCGACGCCGCTGGAGGAGACCCTCGAAGCCCTCAGCGACCTCGTCAAGGCAGGCAAGGTGCGCTACCTCGGCGCCTCGTCCATGCATGCGTGGGAGTTCGCGAAGGCGCTGCACCTGCAGAAGCAGAACGGCTGGGCGCGGTTCGTGTCGATGCAGGACCACTACAACCTCCTCGCCCGTGAGGAGGAGCGCGAGATGATCCCGCTGTGCCTGGACGAGGGCGTGGGCACGATCATCTGGTCACCGTTGGCCCGCGGCCGCCTCACCCGCGCGTGGGACGACGCCCGCTCGACGGTGCGCTCCGAGACGGACGGCGCCTACGCGGACCTGCTCTACTCGCCGGAGCAGGAGGCATCCAACCACGCGATCATCGACGCGGTCGGGCAGGTCGCGAACGCCCACGGCGTCAGCCGCGCACAGGTCGCGCTCGCCTGGCTGCGACGCCAGCCGGTCGTCACCGCACCGCTGGTCGGCGCCGGCTCGATCCGGCAGGTCGACGAGGCCGTGGCTTCCCTCGACATCGAGCTCACGGACGACGAGGCGCGTGCCCTGGAAGCCCCCTACACCCCCCGGTACGACTGGCAGGGCGTCTCGGACGAAGCCGAGATGGAGGCCATCCGCAAGCGCGTCCCCGGAATGGCCCTCGCATGAACCCCATCGTCCGCTCCGGCGCCGCTGCCCGCGCCGGAGCCCTCCTCATCCTTCTCGGCCCGCTCGTGTCCTGGGTCGCCGAGTTCATCACCGCCGCCGCATGGCAGGACCCGCCGTACTCGCCCCTGTACAACTGGGTCAGCCACCTCGGCCTGACCGGCCCGCCGCAGACCGCGTTCGGACAGGTCGCCAACTCCCCGCTCGGCGCCGTCATGGACACCGGCTGGGTGATCTACGGCACCCTCTTGATCATCGGCGCGTTCCTCGTGTTCGACCCGCGCAAGGGCACCCGCCCGATCATCATCATGATCCTCGCCGTCCTCGCCGGCGTCGGGGTCTCACTCGTCGGCATCTTCCAGGGCTCCAACGCCAACGTCGACAACGGCCTGATCGCGTTCCACACCGTCGGCGCGCAGGGCGTCATGCTCGCCGGCAACATCATGGCGATCGTCATCGGAGCCGGCGGAACCCGCATCGGTCTCACCAGGGGCCGGTCGATCGCGAGCATCACCCTCGGCACCGCCGGACTGATCGCTTTCCCCCTCTTCATGACTGACGTGTTCACCGGCTGGATGTGGAACATCGGCATGTTCGAGCGCGCCGTGATCTACCCGATCATGATCGGCTACGCCCTCCTCGGAAGCAGCGTGCCCGCTGCCCAGCGGCATCGCGCGACACACCCGCTGGCACCCCTTACCGCACGAGTCGAGAGCTGAGGAGAGACGGATGACACAGGTACTGGTCACCGGAGGAACAGGATTCATCGGGAGCTGGTGCGTGACGGCACTGCTCGACGCCGGGCACACCGTACGCACCACAGTCCGTGACCTGCGGCGCGAGCCGGCGCTGCGCTCCTGGCTCCACGCGGCCGCACCGTTCGACGACGACCGTCTCGAGGTCGTACGCGCCGACCTCGAACACCCCGACGGCTGGGACGCTGCCGTCGCCGACTGCGACTTCGTCCTCCACGTGGCCTCGCCGACCCTGCGCCATACGCCGGCGAACGACGACGAGTTGGTGGTCCCAGCACGCGAGGGCGTCCTGCGGGTGCTGCGCGCCGCCCGCGTGCGCCGGGTCGTCCTGACAAGTGCCTTCGGCGCCATCGGGATCGGGCACCCCCCGCGCTCGACCCCGTTCACCGAGGAGAACTGGACCAACGTCGACAGCGACATCCCGCCCTACCAGCGCTCCAAGACACTCGCCGAACGCGCCGCCTGGCAGTTCGTCCAGGACGAAGGCGGTGGACTGGAACTGGCAGCGGTTCATCCCGTGGGGGTCCTTGGACCACTGCTCGGCCCCGACGACCCACCCTCCCTGCGCCTTGTGCGCAGAATGCTCGAGGGACAGGTTCCTGCGTGCCCTCCCTTCGGGATGGGCTTCGTCGACGTGCGCGACGTCGCGGATCTGCACCTGCGCGCGATGACCGATCCGGCAGCCGCCGGCGAGCGTTTCCTTGCAATCGCCGGGCACAGCCTGCGGGTCGTCGAGATCGCGCGCATTCTGCGTGACCGCCTCGGTGAGCGCGCCGCGAAGGCCCCGACCCGTGAACTGCCCGTGTGGCTGGCCCGCGCACTGGGCATCGTGAACCCGGAACTGCGACTGCTCAAGCACCAGCTCGGCCGGGATCTCGACGCCACAAGCGCCAAAGCGGAGAAGCTTCTCGGGTGGCGAGCGCGTCCCATCGAGGACACCATCGCGGAGACCGCCGAGAGCCTCCTCGCCCACGGCATCGGGACATGACCGGCTCATAACAAGTGGCCGCAACTGGGAGGTGTCTGACCGGAGTTGCGGTTCCGGTGCGGTCACTGTGACTGTTCGCCGAACGTTTCCTTCCGGGCCCTCCAGGCCCTTGTCACGCACCGCCGCGAGCAATGGACCGCGTTGGAACGACCGTCCACCCCGGCCGCCCAAGTAGCCCCGCACGCGGGGCACTTGGCCCGGCTCCTTCGGCCTCGGCGGCCACCCGCTTGCGCAGCCGACGGTCCTGACGCCACTGCTTGGACCGACAGGCCACCGAGCAGAACCTCGTACGAGCTGGAGCCTTCGGCCTCAGCCCTTCACCACAGCCCTCACAGACTCGCCTGGCAGGCCGCCCGGCGTCATCGCACACCCACCCGGCCTAGGGTCCAAAGCTGCACAAGACCGAGGATCGACAACAGGCACTACCGCTGGCCAGGCGGTGTCCGCCCGCCGCAGCGTCAAGGCAGCGATCGACTTCCTGGCCTGGCTGCGAGCCGAAGGCCTGGATCTGGAGACTGTCGGCCAACGTGATGTCGGCCGCTGGCTGGAAGGCGTGCCGACTACCCAGCAATACACGCGCGACCTGGTTCTCTGGGCTGTCCGCACCAAGCGAGCCGCCAACATCAGCATCCCGGCGCGTCACAAGAACGCTCCGAGCCAAGCTCTCGACGAGGACGAACGGAAGGAGATCGCGCACCGGCTCCTTCACGATGATCGGCTCGACGCGCGCGACCGTGTCGGCGGCCTGTTGAATCTTCTCTGTGCTCAGCCTTTCAGCGTGATCATCCGTCTCACCGTCGAGCCGGTGGTTGTCCGCGAGGAGCGCGTCATCTTGCTCCTCGGCAAGGAGCCCCTTGAGCCATCTCCCGACCTGGCCATGACATCGTGGCGGTACAGGGATCAGCGCCGGCGGTGACCGACTCCCAGCACGGCGGCGTCACCGCACTGGTCGAAGGCGAGCGCGCGCAGCAGCAGGCGCCGTGCGAGTTCGCCCTTGGCTGCGAACGTGCGGTCCCGGAGATCCTGGCCATGCGGGTGCGGTCCGGGGTGCTGGTCCAGGACCTGGGCAGATACAGCTCTCGGCCATGTCCGCGGCAGCGAGGACTTGTTCGACGGGGAGCGGCTGGGAAACTGCGGGTCAGAAGGCGGCCGTAAGGGTGTCCAGACGTACCGGGGCGTGCGTGTGGGCTGTGATGGTTTCCACGGTGACGCCGGGAGCGGTCTCGACCAGCGCGAGGCCGTCGCCGGTGACGTCGAGGACGCCGAGGTCGGTGATGATGCGGTGGACGCATTGCTCACCGGTGAGCGGCAGGGTGCACTCCGTGAGGATCTTGGGACTGCCGTCCTTGGCGGTGTGGTCCATGAGCACGATGACGCGGCGGGCGCCGTGGACGAGGTCCATCGCGCCGCCCATGCCCTTGACCATCTTGCCGGGGATCATCCAGTTGGCCAGGTCGCCGCGTTCGGAGACCTGCATGGCGCCCAGGACGGCGGTGTCGATGTGGCCGCCGCGGATCATGCTGAAGGACAGGGCGGAGTCGAAGAAGCTGGCTCCGGGCAGGACTGTGACGGTCTCCTTGCCCGCGTTGATCAGGTCGGGGTCGACCTCGTCCTCGTAGGGGTAGGGACCGGTGCCGAGGATGCCGTTCTCGGAGTGCAGGACGACGTGCACGCCGGGCGGGAGGTGGCCGGGGATGAGGGTGGGCAGGCCGATGCCGAGGTTGACGTAACTGCCGTCGGTGAGTTCGGCGGCGGCGCGGGTGGCCATCTGGTCGCGGGTCCAGGCCATCAGGTACGTACCGTCCTCTTCTCGATCTGCTTGTCGGCGGCCTCTTCAGCGGTGAGAGTCACGACCCGCTGGACGAAGATGCCGGGCAGGTGCACTTCGTCGGGACGCAGATCGCCCCCTTCGACGAGTTCCTCGACCTCGGCGATGGTGATGCAGCCGGCCATGGCGGCCAGGGGGTTGAAGTTGGCGGCTGCGCGGCGGAAGCAGAGGTTGCCGTGCCGATCGCCGCGCCAGGCGCGGACGAGTGCGTAGTCGGTGGTGATGCCGTGCTCCAGGACGTACGGGCGGCTTGCGAAGTCGCGGGTCTCCTTCGGCGGGGAGGCGACGGCGACCGAGCCGTCGGGGGCGTAGCGCCAGGGCAGGCCGCCCTGCGCGACCTGGGTGCCGACGCCGGCCGGGGTGTAGAAGGCGGGGATGCCTGCGCCGCCCGCCCGCAGGCGTTCGGCGAGCGTGCCCTGCGGAACGAGTTCCACCTCCAGCTCGCCGGACAGGTACTGCCGGGCGAACTCCTTGTTCTCACCGACGTAGGAGCCTGTGACCCGGGCGATGCGCCCGTCGGCGAGCAGGACGCCGAGGCCGCGGCCGTCGACCCCGCAGTTGTTGGAGACGACTCGTAGACCGCCGGTGCCCTGGCCGTGCAGGGCGCCGATCAGAACGTCGGGTATGCCGCTGAGGCCGAAGCCGCCGACGGCGAGCGAGGCGCCGTGGGGGATGTCGGCGACCGCCTCGGTGGCGCTGGCGATGACTTTGTCCACGGTGTGGGTTTTCCTTTCAGTGCGCCGCGCCGGGCAGCACGGTGGACCAGTCGCTGTCGACGACCAGATGGGTACCGGTGATGTGCGACGCCTCGTCGGAGGCGAGGAAGACGGCCGCCTCGACGAAGTCGTCGGGAGTGCCGACCCGGCTGAGCGGGATGTGGCGGGCTATGTCGCGCATCGGATGGTCCTCGGCAAGGAGATCGGCGCGGGAGCCGGCGGTGTCGATCATGCCGGGGGTGACGCAGTTGGCACGGATGCCGTACGGGACCCCTTCCACGGCGATTTGCTGGGTCAGCGCGATCACGCCGCCCTTGGCGGTGCGCCGGTTGCTGAGCGAGCCGCCGAGTACCGGTGTCCAGCCGGCGGTCAGGATGCAGCCGCGGCTGCGGACCAGGTGCGGCCAGGCCGCGTGGGCGGTCAGCCACACCGCTTTCAGCTCGGCCCGCAGGGTGGATCCGAAGTCGTCGTACGGTTGGCCGTCGACCGGTTCGAAGCGCACGGCGCCGGCGTTGGCAAAGACGATGTCGATACCGCCGAAGGCGTCCACGGCTTCCTCGGCCCAGGTGCGGACGGAGTCCTCCTCGGTGACGTCCAGGGGGCCGGGGGCGAGGGCGGTGCCCCCCTCCCGGGCGATGAACCGCTGGGTCTCGACGGCTTCCTCGTGCAGCAGGTCGCCGCAGACCACGAGCGCGCCCTCCGCGGCGAAACGCAGCGCGGCGGCCCGGCCCTGGCCGCGGGCGGTGCCGGAGATCAGGGCGACCTTGCCGTCGAGCCGTTTCACGGCGTCCCCTCGCGCAGGGCGTCGGACAAGGACTTGACGCCGCCGTGGGCGGTCAGGCCGCCGTCGACCGGGATCTCGGTGCCCGTGATGAACGACGACTCGTCCGACAGCAGGAACACGACAAGGGGCGCGACCTCGCCGACGGTTCCGGTGCGCCCCAGAGGGGTTTCCCGGATGCCGGTCTCGCGGAAGGCCGGTGCGGCGGAGGCGGTCATCTCGGTCTCGATGTAGCCGGGGTGGATGGTGTTGACGCGGATTCCGCGCGGCCCGAGTTCCAGTGCGGCCACCCTGGAAAGGCCGCGGAGCCCCCACTTGCTGGCGGTGTAGGCGACCGGATAGTGCGCGGTGAGTGCGGCGGTCGAACCGACGTTGACGATCGAGGAGCTGGGTGGCATGAGGGGGGCGAGGTACTGGATGCCGAGGAGTGGGCCGGTGACGTTGACCGCGTGGACCCGGTCGAAGTCCTCGGCCTGGACGTCGCCGAGGCGGGCGCGCCAGGTGATGCCGGCGTTGTTCACCAGGCCGTGCACCTGCCCGTACGCCTCCTTCAGCTCGGCGGCGAGTTCGGCCCAGTCGTTCTCGCTGGTGACGTCGAGGCGGCGGCAGTCGCCCTCCGGCCGTACGTCGGTGGCGATCACCCGCGCGCCCTCCCGGGTGAGTGCCTCCGCCTCGGCAGCGCCCTGGCCGCGCGCCGCGCCGGTGACGACGACGACCTTGCCCAGGAGCCTCTTGCGGTACAGGTCGCTCATGGCCGTTCCCGGTTCCGGCGTCGGCCGGCGGGAAGAGGTACCGGATCGGCGCCCGGGACGACGGTGTTGGACACGGTGCCGATGCCTTCCACCGTGAGGGTGACGGTGTCGCCCGGCTTGAGGGGTGGCGGGGTCTGCTTGCCGCGTACGCCCCACAGCTCGGCGAGGCAGCCGCCGTTGCCGCACGTGCCGGAGCCCAGGACATCGCCGGGCATCACCTGTGTACCGCGTGAGGCGTAGGCGACCATCTCCTCGAAGGTCCAACTCATGTTGGACAGCAGGTCCTGGCCGACGACCTCGCCGTTGACCTCGGCGGTCAGCGCCAGCCGCAGGAAGCCTTCGTCGTCGCGGTAGCGCTCCAGCTCGTCGGTGGTCACCAGGTAGGGGCCGAGGGTGGTGGCGGTGTCCTTGCCTTTGCAGGGGCCGAGGCCGACCTGCATTTCGGCGGACTGCAGGTCGCGGGCGGACCAGTCGTTGAAGACGGTGTAGCCGATGATGTGGTCTCGGGCCTGCTCGGGCGTGAGGTCGCGGCCCTCGCGGCCGATGACGGCGGCGACCTCCAGTTCGAAGTCCAGGACCGTGGAGCCGGGTGGTACCGGAATGCTGTCGTGGGGGCCGTACAGGGCGTGCGGGTTGGTGAAGTAGAAGGTCGGAGCGGCGTACCACTGTTCAGGTACACCGACGGCGCTTTGCACGGACCTCCGTGCGCCTTCCACGTGTTCCTCGAAGGTGGCGAAGTCCCGTACCGAGGCGGGCTGGAGGGGAGGCAGCAGCCGGACCTGGGAGACATGAGGGCCGGGCGGTACGTCCAGCGCCGCCGCGCCCGCGGCCAGCAACCCTGGCAGGCCGCCGGCTTCCGTCAACAGGGCGGTGAACGACGTGACGCCGGGTAGCGGGAGGAGTGTGCCGTCGTCCTCCACGACGGCCACGCGGCGGTGGTGCTGGTGCTCGTAGGCGGCGAAACGCATGGTGCGGCTCCTGGCAGGCTGGGTCCGGGGGCGCGGCGCTGGTGCAGTCAGGGCAGTTGACAGGGCCGTCGCGCCCCCGGGAGTGGGGTGGGATCAGACCGGCGGGGCGACGAAGACACCGCGGTCGGGCTCGTTGAACGACTCCTTGGCGACCAGTTCGTTCATCGGGTTGGCGGTGCCCCACTGGTCGGTGACTTCGGGCTGGGAGAAGTCGTAGACGTGCGGGTGCCAGGTGTCCTCGTCCAGCAGCTCCAGCTCCGTCGTGTACTCGACGGTGTTGCCGTGCGGGTCGAGGAAGTAGGTGAAGGTGTTGTCGCCGGCCATGTGCCGGCCGGGCCCCCAGACCTTCTGGTGACCGGCCCGGATGACGCGGCCTGAGCCGCGCATGTACTCGTCGAGGCCGCGCATCTCGAAGGAGACGTGGTGCAGGGCGGTGTGCGGGCCCTGGGCGATGGCCATGGAGTGGTGCTGGTTGGAGATCCGCATGAAGTGCATGACCTCGCCCATGTGCGGCGAGCTGAGCGTGTCGGAGAGCCGGAAGCCGAGGTGACGCTCGTACCACTCCCGGGTCCGGTTGAGATCAGGGGAGTTGAGGACGACGTGGGACAGCTTGACCGGGATCGACTCCTTCTCCTCGATCTTGCGGTGCCGGCGGACCTCGACGTCGGCGGAGACCTCGATGGTGCGTCCGTCGACGTCGAAGAAGCGGAAGCCGTAGCCGCCGCCGGGGGTGTCGACCTTGCCCGGCTGGGATATCAACTGCACGCCGTAGGCGAGGAGTTGTTCGGCGAGTGTGTCGACGTCCTCGTGGGATGCCGCGCCGTAGGACACCAGGTCCAGGCGCTTTTCGTCGGCCTTGCGCAGCCGGACGACGTAACTCTCGGGGGAGCCCTCGGCGGCGAGGAAGGAGATGCCGGAGTCCTCGGCGACCTTGGTCAGGCCCCAGACACCGGCGTAGAAGTCGAGCTGCTTGTCGTAGTCGGGCACGGCGAGATCGACGTGCCGCAGGTGGGTGAGCAGACGTGCGCTCATGACGGGATCCTCCTCAGTCGAGGGTGAGGTTGAGCAGTGCGGCGGCATTGCCGCCGCACACGGCGTCGAAGTCGGCTTCGGACAGCCGGGCGGCGCGCAGCGCGCCGACGGGGTCCTCGGTTCCCATGTCGAACGGGTAGTCCGATCCGAGGCAGACACGGTCGGGACCGGCCACGCGAACCAGTTCCGCAAGGACGTGCGGGTCGTGGACGAGGGAGTCGAAGTACAGGCGCTTGAGATAGCTGCTGGGCAGGTGGGCGCAGCCCGCGCCGGCGTCGGAACGGGTGGACCAGGCGTGGTCGGCACGGCCGATGTGGGTGGGCAGGTAGCCACCGCCGTGTGCGGCGATCACCTTCAGACCGGGGTGGCGGTCCAGGACGCCGGAGAAGATCAGGTGGGAGAGAGCGACGGCGTTCTCCGTCGGCTGTCCCACGGTGTTGGACAGGTACCACTGGTCGAGCCGTTCGTCGAGCGTGCAGCCGAAGGGGTGCAGGAAGAGGACGGCGCCGCTCTCCTCGGCCCGCGACCAGAGTGGTTCGTAGGCCGGGTCGGACAGCTCACGGCCCGGGGCGTGGCTGGAGATCTCCACTCCGCTCAGCCCTTGTTCCAGGGCATGGTCGAGGGCACGCACCGCGAGCCGCGGGTGCTGGAGAGGTACGAGGCCGAGTCCGCGCAACCGGTCGGGGGTGGCCGAGCAATGCGCCGCCGTCGCCTCGCCCGCGAGCCGGTATATCTTCTCGGCCGTCTTCTCGTCCGCCCAGTAGTGGTAGTGCGAGGGGGACGGGCTGACGAGCTGGACGTCCACGCCCTGCCCGTCCATCGCGGCCAGCCGCACGGCGGGGTCGGTCAGCCGGGGGATGTGCTCACGCACCATCGGCCCGTTGACGGCCAGGGTCGCCGGGCCGTTGCGCCGGGCGTCCAGTGCCCTTGCCCTGGCCAGGCCCGGCAGGCCGTCCACCAGTGCTTCGATCTCGGGCAGCAGGACGTGGGCGTGCACGTCGACGGTGAGCACGGTCACGGCAGCTCCCGCAGCATCGTCATGGTCCGGGCCATCAGACCGGGAACGTCCGCGTCTTCGACGCCGTCGAGCTGCCACTGCCCGAGCTGCACGGACGCCTCCACCACCGGACGGACGCGGGCGATACGCCGCTCGTAGTACGCCTGGAACAGCGCGTCGTCCCAGCTCTGCGTGGCTGTCAGCAACTGGGCGAGCACCCACCCGTCCTCCAGGGACAGAGCCGCGCCCTGCGCGAGGGTGGGCGGACAGCAGTGCGCGGCGTCGCCGATCAGCACCACGCGGCCGCGGTGCCAGGAGCCCTCGACCAGCAGCCGGTCGAACCACGTGTAGTTGACCTTCGCCGGGTCGGTGATGTGCTGCGTGATCTCCTGCCAGAAGCCGCCGTAGGCGCAGGCGAAGCGGCGCATCTCGTCGGCATACGTTGTCGGCGGGATCGAGGCACGGTCGCGGTTGTCCTCGACGACGTACGCGTAGAGGGTGCTGTCGCTGGTGGGGCTGTAGCCCGCGATGTAGGCGGGGCCGCCGTAGGCGAGGTCGGTGCGGGTGACACCGGCGGGGCGCGGGGCGGCGATGCGCCAGATGGCCATGCCGGTCGGTTCCGGCGTGTCGGTGATGCCGATCGCCGCGCGGGTCGAGGAACCGAGTCCGTCGGCGGCGATCACCAGGTCGTAACGGCCCTCGGAACCGTCGGAGAAGCGTATGGAGACCCCGTTCGCGTCCTGGTCGAGGATCTGGGCGGTCGTGCCCAGGCGTACCGAGGCGCCGCTCGCGCGCACGGCGTCGATGAGGATCTGCTGGAGCTGGGGACGCTGCATGCCGAGCGTGGCGGGCAGGTCGTCACCGCCGGTGCGGATGTCCCGGGCGACGTACAGCACGGTGCCGTCGGGGGCGGTGATGCCGACCGAGCCGTAACCGAAGCCGAACGCCTGAACCTGCTTCCACACCCCGAGTTCCCGCAGGACGCGCAGGGCGTTGCCCTGGAGGGTGATGCCGGAGCCTGCGGTGGCGTTCCAGTCATCCATCGCCTCGATCAGATCCACCACGAATCCGCCGCGACGCAGAAGGACGGTGACGGCGTTGCCGGCTGCACCACCGCCGATCACCAGGACCGTACGGACTTTGCTCATAGAGGTAACTCCCTTGTTCTGCCGGTTACTTGACGGCGATCGGGTTGACCGGGGAGCCGACGGCTCCGGTGATCGGCAGGGGGGCGGCGGTGAGCCAGAAGTCGTGCACGCCGTCCGCGGCGCAGTCCTCGGCGAGCGCGTCCAAATCCCACATCTCGCCGATGAGCAGACCGAGGTGCGGGATGGCGACCTGGTGCAGCGGCTGGAAGGCGGGCTCGAACTCGTTCGGCCTGACCTCGAAGCCCCAGGTGTCGGTGGCGAGCGCGGCGATTTCGGTGCCGTGCAGCCAGCCGGCCGTGGTGAAGGACAAGCCGGGCGAGTCGCCGCCCGCGTAGTCACCCCAGCCCTCACGCCGGACCCGGGTCAGCCGGCCGGTGCGCACGAGCACGATGTCGCCGCGGCCCACTGTCACCCCGTGAGCCGCGGCCGTCGCCGTCAGGTGCTCCTCGGTGATGGCGAAGCCGTCGGGCAGCTCGCCGCTGTCGCCGATGACACGGCCCACATCCAGCAGCACACCGCGCCCGGCGACGTGCGGAGCCATGTGCTCGATGCCGGTGACCAGGTCGCCCTCGGAGGTGACGACCTTCTCCGCGGGGCGCCCGTTCCACGCCTTGCCGTGGTCGAAGATGTGGCCGAGCCCGTCCCACTGCGTGGAGCACTGCAGCGGCATCGCGATCACGTCGTCGGCGCCGCCCATGCCGTGCGGGAAGGGCTGGTGGCCCAGGGCCGCGTCCATGCCGGTGTCCAGCATCGTGTGCACCGGGTTGGTGCGTCGACGCCAGCCCCTCTGCGGGCCGTTCATGTCGAAGGACTGAGCGAGCGAGAAACTGACACCCCGCCGGATGAGAGCCGCGCCCTCGCGGCGTTTGGCCTCGTCGAGGAAGTTCAGCGTGCCGAGCACGTCGTCCTCGCCCCAACGCCCCCAGTTGGAAAAGGCCTTGGCCGCTTCGGCGATTGCGGCCTCAGGGTTGTGGCGGTCCAGGGTCACGGCGCAACCTCCGCCACACAGCGGGTGCGCTGCACACCGAGCCCGGTGACCGAGCCTTCCATGACGTCGCCGTCGCGCAACAGCCGGCCCCAGTGCATGCCGTTGCCGGCCGGGCTTCCGGTGAGCACCAGGTCGCCGGGCAGGAGCTGTGCGGTCTGCGAGGCGTACGCCACCATGCGCGCGACCTTGAAGATCATGTCCTTGGTGGACTCGTCCTGCATGGTCTCGCCGTTGAGCTTGAGAGTGACCTGCAGGTCGTCGGGGTGCGCGATCGACTCGGCCGGGACGACCCACGGGCCGAGCGGGGTGAACCCCGGGGCGTTCTTGCTGCGCAGCCAGTCCGTGCCGATCTGCGGCATGTCCCGGCGGAAGACGGTGGCCCGGTCGGTCACGTCGTTGGCGATGGTGTACCCGGCGATGTACTCGGGTGCCTCCTCCACCGATACCTGATAGGCGGCCCGGCCGATGACGACCGCCAACTCCAGCTCCCAGTCCGGCTGTTCGGCCCAGGCAGGCAGGATGACGTCGTCGTGCGGTCCGGTGATCGCGCTCGGCAGTCCGATGAAGACATACGGCAGATCCTCCGCGGCCCGCCGATCCATGAGCTCCGCCGCCTCCGCGCGGCGCTCCTCCTCAGGGCGGTCGTCGCCGGGGGCGCGATGGGCTACGTGCAGGTCGATCACGTGCTGCCGGTAGTTCGCGCCCGACTGGAAAACCTGCCGCGGCACGACGGGCGCGTGCACGCGAAGGTCCGCAAGGGGCGTGCGGGGCAGGGCGGGATCGGCCGCCAGTGCGCGCAGTTGCGGCAGGGCCGCCTCCCAACGGTCCAGTACGTCCAGCGCGGTCAGCCGCTCGTCGCCGAAGGCGTGCCGCAGGTCGAGTGCCTGGCCGTCGGGCGTAACCAGGGAAGGAAAGGCCGGCCCGTCCGGAGCCGAGAGCGTGGCGAGGGCGAACGGTCCGGCGAAGAGCGCGGACGCGGGTTCAGGTTTCACGGACATGTCCTCCCGATTGCGGTGCGACTAATCTGGACCCCGCATCCACAATCAGGGAAATAGATCCTATGGATGATCGCTATCCATGCGATTTATTCTTGCTGGTAGTCGTCCCGAACTGCTCAAGGGGAAGTCCGTGAATCTGGCCCGCCTCGACCTCAACCTCGTCGTCGCGCTGCGCGCGCTGCTCGAAGAGCGCAACGTCACCCGAGCCGGCCAGCGAGTCGGGCTGAGCCAGCCCGCCATGAGCGCGGCCCTGGCCCGGCTGCGCCGCCACTTCGACGACGACCTGCTCGCCCGCGTCGGCGGCCACTACGAACTCACCGCCCTCGGCCAAGTCCTGCTCGACCGCACCTCCACGGCCTATGACGTGCTGGAACGCCTCTTCACCAGCCAGGCCGACTTCGACCCGGCCAAGGAGACCCGCGAGTTCAAGCTGATCGCGTCGGACTACGCCGTCGCCGTCTTCGGCACCGAACTCGCCCGCGTCGTGCACAAGGAGGCGCCCGGCATCCGGCTGCGCTTCTCCCAGACCCCGCCCACCGTGGTCGACGACACCGCCGCAATGCTCAGTGCCACCGACGGCCTGCTCATGCCGCACGGCATCATCAGCGACTTCCCCGCCACCGACCTCTACGACGACCGCTGGGTGTTTCTCGTCGCCGACGATCACCCGAGCGTCGAGGACCGCCTCACGACGGAGGACCTGTCCCGGTTGCCCTGGGTCACCTACCAGCGAACGTACGACGCCCCCGCGGTACGCCAGCTCGGCATGCTCGGCATCGAACCGCGCGTGGAGGTATCCGTCGACAGCTTCCAGCTACTGCCCCTGATGGTCGCAGGCACGCGGCGGATCGCTCTGGTGCAGGCCCGTCTCGCCCGCCTGATGGCGCCGCTCGCCGCCGTGCGAGTGGTTCAGCCGCCGTACGAGGCCGTTCCGCTGCGGGAGGCACTGTGGTGGCACCCGGTGCACACCCACGACGCCGCCCACATCTGGCTGCGCGAGACGGCCACGCGGGTCGGCAGACGACTGGCGGACCGGCCCTAGGAGGACGGCGTCCCGGCCCCCGGTGCAACGAGCCAAGCGTCGGGAAAGCCGAAATTCACCTGTCGGACCCGGGACTGGACTCGGTCAGGTGAGTGGTCAGCGCGGCCCGAAGGGCCACGTGGTAAAGCTGAGCGTCTGGCCACCGAAGGGGCCGGTGACGCCACAGCAGCTTCGGTATCGATCGGATCAATCGGGTGAGCACGTGCAGCTGCGGAGTTTGGATCTGAATCTGCTCATGGCTCTTGACGCGCTGTTGCGAGAGCGCAGCGTGAGCAGGGCCGCGCAGGAGATGGGGGTGGGGCAGCCTGCGATGTCGGCGTCCTTGGCGCGACTGCGACGGCATTTCGGTGATGAACTGCTGGCCCGTGCGGGCAATCAGTACATGCTGACGCCGCTGGCAGCGGAACTGCGGGAACGTACCTGGATGGCGCTCGCTGGGGTCGAGCGGGTGTTTGGTATGCAGCGGGAGTTCGATCCGGCGTCCTTGACCCGAGAGTTCTCCCTGATGGTCAGTGACTACGGCGAGGCGGTGCTCGCTACGGCGGTGGCCGACCGGCTTGCTCGGCAGGCGCCTCGGGCGCGAGTGCGGTTGCTCGGCAACGTCGTGCAGCCGTTGGACCGAGCCGATGCGAGGATGCTGAGCACCGACCTCGTCATCATGCCGCATGGTCTTGTCACCGATCTTCACTCTCGGGACCTCTACCAGGATGAGTGGGTCTGCCTGGTGGCGGCCGCCAACGAGGCTGTCGGTCAGGCCCTGACCGTCGAGCACCTGCGGTCACTGCCCTGGGTGGCCACCTTTCACAGTTCGGTCGGCACTACCCACGGCATGGCAGAGTTGCGGCTCAAGGGCGTCGAACCGTACGTCCAGGTGGTCACCGACCATTTCCTCACCGTGCCCGGGCACGTGGCCGGCAGTGAGAGGATCGCGCTGCTGCAGAGGCGGCTCGTGAACTTGCTGCCGCACCGGGAGGACGTGCGGGTGCTGCCCTGCCCGGTCGAGGCCGGCCCATTGACCGTTGCGATGTGGTGGCACCCCGTATACGACGACGACCCGGTGCACGCGTGGTTTCGCGATGTCGTCCTGCACGCTGCACAGGAAGCAAGCGGCCAGTAGCGGTGAGACGTCGGAATATCGATCCGATCGATGAGCCCCATCGCCAATCGTGTCTTCCCCGCAAACCAAGATCCTTTTTACAGTGCTGTCATCCCCCCAACGGTGACCCTCAAGGAGGATCGATGACGATTCCCCATTTCGTTGACCCGAACTGTCGCCCCGGAGCGCAGCGATGAGCGCCGTGCGGAAGGTCCTCGTCCAGGGTGGTGGCATCGGAGGACTGACACTGGCTGCGGCACTGGCCCAGCGAGGGATCGAAGTCGACGTCGCGGAGGCTACCGGCTCCGCGTCGGTGCTCGGTGTCGGGCTCAACCAGCCCAACAACGCGCTGGCCGCGCTTGAGGAGATCGGCGTCCGCGGCAGCTGCCTGGAATCCGGGTTCCAGTTCGAGCCGCTGGGCATCTGGAACACCGCAGGTGCCGAGGTAGCCACCATCCCTCCTCCGGAGGGGCGTTATGGCCAACCGTCGAACAACGGGATCGCCAGACCGCTGTACACGAGCATCCTGCGAGCGGCGGCCGAGAAGGCCGGTGCCAACATCATCACTGGTGTCACCATCTGGGAAATGACCGAAGACCACGACGGCATCGATGTCGAGCTGGCGACCTGGACCGGCAAGCGCACCCCAGCGCTGCGCCAGGACGGCGCGGCGAGCAGTCGTTACGACGTGGTCGTGGGTTTCGACGGCCTCCGTTCCCGGGTTCGTGAGCACTTGTTCGCGGACGCCTACACGCCGACGTTCACCGGGTTCGCCTGTTGGCGGATCAGGATGCCCCGGTCGGCTGACCTCACCCAGGTCGTCTTCGTCATGGGCAAAGACGTGAAGGCCGTCCTGACGCCCATCAGTGACGACGAGATGTACATCGCACTGGTCACTCCGGAACCGGGCAACCCGCGTCACGACCCAGTGGATTTCGTCCGCCTGGTGCACGAGCGTATGCGTGACTTCACCGGGCCCTTGGCCGAGCTGCGCGACTCCATTACCGACGCCGGCCAGATCAATTACACGCCGCTGGAGCACGTCACGGTCCGCGAACCGTGGTTTCGCGGTCGGATCGCGATCGCCGGCGACGCCGCCCACACCAGCCCTCCGCATCTGGCCCAGGGTGCGGCCATGGCGGTTGAGGACGCTGTCACCCTCGCCGCCGCGTTGGCGGAGCACTCCGCGGTACCTGCGGCTCTGGACGCGTGGTTTGCCCGGCGTCGGGACCGTGCTCTGTTTGTCGCCGACATGTCCCTGGCCCTGCTCAAGCAGGAGATGGGGCGCGAAATGGCGCCCGATGAAGGGCAACTGGTGAAGCTCGGCATTCCGGGAGCATTGACCCGACTCGCTCAGGAGGCCTACTGACATGTGTGCCTACGTCCTGCCTGACGGTGAAAGCGGTCCGGCCCCCTCACTGAGGTTCCCGCTCCGCGACCTGCCGACGACGAGGTTCCGGTAAGGGTGACGGCCTCGTCGGTGAACCCGCACGAAGCCATGGTCGCCAACGGGTCAGCCGCCCGTTACATGACCTACCACTTCCCCGTCGTACTCGGCAGCGATCTGTGCGGCACCATCGATGCCCTCGGCGCCAACGTCACCGACCTCGCTGTCGGGCAACGGGCCTTCGGACTGGTCCGCGAGCGCGTGGCCGCCCGTGGTTCCTTTGCGCAGTTGGCGGCAGTGCCGCGCGAGTGGGGTGGTGCCGACGCCCGACAACCTGGACGACGTATCGGCCGGCGGCCTGGGCCTGGCGGCCTTGACCGCCCTGCGATGCGTGGAGGCCCCGCCCTGGAGGTGTGGGTGCTGAACCCGGGCGCGGTGGGCTGTCGAGGGTGACGCCGCCGAACCAGCCGAGGACGGTGGAGAGCGTACCGGGAAAGTCAATACCGGCGGCGGAGCGTACGGTGCCGCGGGTGCCGTCGCAGCCGACGAGGTAAGCCGCCTGTATCTCGTACGCCCCCTTCGGCCCCGCCACCTGCACGGTCACCGACTCGGCGGTCCCTGTGAACCCGGTGACACGATGCCCGCGGGTGATCGTGCCCCCCAGCCTGAGCGCGTGCTCCTGAAGCAGGGTCTCGGTGCGCCCCTGAGGCAGGGCGAGGGAGTACGGGAAGGGAGTGTCCAGGTCCCGGAATTCGAGCCGCTCCTCGAGCGCGGCGAAGTGGCCGCTCGGGATCGGCAGGCCCTCGGCGAGGAACGGTTTGTGCGCTCCTCGGGATGCCAGGACCTCGATGGTGCGGGGGTGGATGGAGAGCGCCTTGGAGCGCTCATCGACCTTTGTGCGCTCCTCGACGACGGTGACGGGGATCCCGCTTGACCGCGGTTCCGCAGCGAGCCATAACCCGACAGGGCCTCCTCCGGCAATGACGACGTGCTGTTCTTCCACGAACCCGCCCCTTCTCGGTCGGTGACAGACCAACCCGGTGAGGGTTGCGGGCCTGTGCGGTGGGCGATCTTCACGCGGACGCTGTCGATGCGGTAGTGGTCGGCGAGTTCACCGGCTGTCACACCTTCACCACCAGCGGGGTTCCGGAAGCTTCGGAACACGGCGGCTGGGTGCAGGGGCGGAGCCGTCCTGGCGGCCCTGGAAGACCTCCCTGAACCACGGCATGACTGTCGCCGCCAGTGAGGCGTCGGTGGTCGCCTGCACCAACTGCAGCACTTCGGCGGCCACGTTGAGGTCCTCGGGGGTCAGTTCTTCTCCGTCGCGCATGCGGACCAGAGCGTCCCTGAACGCCGCGACGAGACGTGCCGTGCGGGGGTCGAGTGGTACCGGGGCGAGGTCTGACGCGTCGTTGGTCGCGGTCATGGAAGTTCTCTCCTCGAGAGTGAGATCCCTGAGGGCGGACATCAGCCGGCGGGAATACGTCGGGATCAGGCCCGGGGTGAGGCCAGACGGTTCTGGTCTTCAGGCTGTGTTCGGTCCTGTCGGCGGGGCGAGTTCCTTGCGGACGGCGGGTGCGACCTCGGTGGCGAGGAGTTCGATGGACCGGTGGACCATCGAGGCGGGCATGCCGCCGAAGTCGATCTGGCCGAGGAAGCGGTCGAGGCCGAACAGTTCGTGCTCGGTGAGGATCTTGTCGATGACCTTCTGGGGGCTGCCGGCCACCAGTGCGCCGTACGGGCTGGAGACGGCGTCGAAGTCGGCGCGGGAGACGTGCCAGCCGCGACCCGTGGGCTGCTTGGGGCGCAGGTACTCCCGGTAGTACGGAAAGAGGTCATCGCGCGCCCTGGGAGGTGGCACCGGCGTAGAAGTGTGTGGAGACGGCGAGCCGGAGCCGGTCGGCCTGGTGGCCGGCTCCGGTACCGACGGCCCGGTAGTGCTCGACGGCCGCGCGGGCACGGCGGATGTCCCCGCCGATCAGGCCCAGCGTCATGGGCAGCCCGAGATACCCGGCACGCTCCGCGCTGGCAGGAGTGCCGCCGACGCCGAGCCACAGAGGCAGTCGGGGCTGCTGGGGGCGAGGTGGGACCGGGAGGCCGCCCAGAGCCGGGCGGAACCGTCCGTGCCAGGTGACGTGCTCGGAGTTGTCGCGGATGGCGAGCAGCAGCCGCAGTTTCTCCGCGAACACCTCGTCGTAGTCGTCCAGGCCGACGCCGAAGAGGCGGAACGCTTCAGTGAAGGCGCTGCGCCCGGCGATGATCTCGGCGCGGCCGTTGCTGAGCAGGTCGAGGGGGGGCGAAGTCCTGGTGGAGGCGGACCGGGTCGGCGGTGGACAGCACGGACACCGCGCTGGTCAGGCGGATGCGGCTGGTGGCCTGGGCGATCGCGGCCAGTGGCACGGCGGGGTTGGCGACGGCGAAGTCCGGGCTGTGGTGCTCGCCGAGGCCGAAGACGTCCAGGCCCGCCTGGTCGGCGGCGATGGCGTAGGACACGATCTCGCGAGTGCGGCGCCCGGCGTCGTGCAGAGCGCTCGTGGTGGCGTCGGTCTGCAGGTCGGACAGAGAGAGGATGCCGAGTTCCACCGACAACTCCTTTGCACGATACGGAAGTTGGACTGAAGGGGGAGTGGGCCGGATGCCACGAGGAACGGTGGCCGAAACGGCCCCACAGGAAGGTCACGGCCAGCATCATGGTCACCGCGAGGCCGGTGGCTGCCAGCATCATGATCACCGCGAGGCCGGTGGCGGTCAGCGGCGTGAGCACGGCCCTGATGTCCACGGAGCGCGGGAGGCCCGGCCCGAGGACGGGGCGAACTCGGTGACGCCGAACTCACACCACCGGGGCCGCGCCATCGCTCACCACCCACGGCCGTTGGGGCCGAGACCGTGACTGCCTGCGGGCTTGGTGGTCTTCAGGCCGCTGCCGGCCGCGAATGCCGCGGCCGGCAGCGGCCTGCACGATCTACAGGAATACGCTCACCGGAGCGGATGCCTTCTCCTTGGCCGCGACGCGGCAGGGCATGCCACACCGCGCCGCGATCAAGGGTCGGCGCGGGAGCCGACGCGGCCTCAGCCCCTGTAGACGATCTCGCCCTGGTCACGCTTGGTAGTGTGCAGCTCCCAGTAGACGGAGGAAACCGCCTCGGGCGTGGCCGCCTTGAGCGTGGGGTCGATCGAGACGCCGCCGAGCGCCACGTCGATGGCGATGTGGGCCGCCTGGATGCCGGTGCCGTCCAGTTCCTTGTGCAGGTTGACCACCCAGTTGCGCAGCGCCGCGGCGGCGGCGTTGACGTTGCCGACCATCGGCAGCGGGTCGAGCGAGCCGGCGCCGGTGGTGTAGAGCAGGGTGCCCGCGCCGGCCTCGCGCATCGCGGGCAGCACCGCCTTGGTGGCGGCCATGGCCCCGTACAGCTGGACCTCGATCTCGCGCTGGATGTGGGAGGGGTCGCTCTCGGCCGGAGTGGCCAGCACGGTGGATTCCATGGCGAGCGGGGAGTACTCCAGGACGTCGATGCCGCCGAACCGGGTGGCGGCGTCCTTGAGCGCCTGGGTGAGCGCGTCATGGTCGAGTACGTCCGCGGGGAACGCGGCGGCGGTGATGCCTTCGGCGCCGAGCGTGCCGACGAGACCGTCGAGCTTCTCGCGGTTGCGGGAGATCAGGGCGACGTCGAAGCCCTGGGAGCCGAAGGTGCGGGCGATGGCCAGGCCCATACCGGGGCCGGCTCCAATGATGGCGATGCTGGTCACAGCGATCCTTTCGTAAGACTCGGTAGGGAGCGGGGGAGCGGCAGCAATCGGATAGGCCTCTCCGATTACAGAACCGGATAGGCCTCTCCGGCTCGCTGGAGCGAGACTAGCACTAAAAGTGGATAGGTCAATCCGATTGCTAGACTGGCGGGCATGACCCCTGGCTCCCAGCACCCCGACGACACCGCCGCCCAGCCGCTGCGCAGCGACGCCAAGCGCAACCGGGGGCGGATCATCGCTGCGGCCCGCAGGGTGTTCGCCCGCGACGGCCTGAACGCCTCCATGGCGTCCGTGGCCCGCGAGGCAGGTGTCGGCATCGCCACCATGTTCCGCCGCTTCCCCACCAAGGAAGAGCTGGTCGCCGCCGTCTTCGCCGACCGCATGGACGCCTATGCCGACGCGGTCGCCGTCGCCCTCGAGGACCCCGACCCCTGGCACGGTTTCGTCGGCTACATCGAGACCGCCTGCGCGATGCAGGCCGCCGACTACGGCTTCGCCGACGTGCTGACCACGTCCTTCCCCACCGCCAAGGCCATGGAGGGGCGCCGCAACGAGGCACTCGAGGGCATGTTGCGGCTCATCAGCCGGGCCAAGGCGGCGGGCCGGCTGCGCGAGGACTTCGACTCCTCGGACATCGTGCTGCTCCACATGGCCAACGCCGGTGTCGTCAACGCCACCGGAGGCGCCGCCCCCGACGCCTGGCGGCGCGTCGTCGCCCTGTTCATCCAGTCCCTCGAAGCCCCGGCCCGCGGCCCCCTGCCGCCGTCGCCCCCACACGACGACCTCCACAAGGCCATGCTCCGTGCCAGTCCCGCCGACCTCACCACGCCCGAATCGGACACGACCGACTGACCTCCGGCCGGTCCCGCCATGCCGGGGCGCAGCGCGGCGGCAACATGCCCGGAAAGGGCGGCCGAGGCGGCACGTCGCGCGGGATGCGGCGCACGCAGATCCGCGGTGCGTGGAGCCCGGCGAGGGCGGAGGTCTCGATGCAGCTGTGCATCGCACGCCACCAGCGTTGCCGCTCTCATCGCTTCGAACAGGAGGCGCCGGTGCTCTCAGCCTTCGCCTCAGCCGGGGCTGCGGCGCGAGGAGGCCGCCGTCCTCGCCGGGGTGAGCACCGAGTGGTACACACGGCTGGAGAAGGGCCGCATCAGCGGAGTGTCCGAGGACGTTCTCGACGCGGTCGCCAAGGTGCTGCAGCTGGACGAGGACGAGCGCACCTACCTGTTCGACCTGGCCCGGGCCGCCCGGCCGGCCCGCCGCACCCCGCCCCGACGCAAGGACGCCGCAGTCCCGCCCAGCATCCAGTGGACGCTCGACTCCATGACGCTGGCCTCCGCCTTCGTGCGCAATGGCCGTCTCGACATCGTCGCCCACAACGCGCTGGCCCGGGCCTTGCACGCACCGATGTTCGACAGCCATACCACCGCCAAGGACGGGCGCCCCAACTTCGCCCGCTACTTCTTCCTCGGCCCCGGCTCCCAGGACGTCTTCGTCGACCGGGAGGCCGGCGTGATCGCCACCGCCGCACTGTTGCGTGCCGAAGCCGGACGGGAGCCGTACGACCGGTCCCTGCGCGAGCTCGTCGGCGAACTGTCCACGCTGAGCTCAGAGTTCCGCGCCATGTGGGCCGCGTACGACGTCCGTATCCGCCATGAGGGCGTCAAGCAGTTGCGGCATCCCGAGGTGGGCCGCCTGGAGCTTTCGTACCGCTCCTTGGACCTGCCCCTGTCCCGCGGCGCGGTGCACGACCTGACCATCTACACCGCCGAACCGGGCACCCTCGCCGAGGACCGGCTCAAACTCCTCGCCGACTGGGCAGCGACACGGCCCCCGGCTACGGAACCCACCCGGCACAAGAGCCGCTGACCAGCCAGCCTTGCGGGCTTGCCAAGGCGCTCGGCCGACGAACGAGCTCACGTTGCCGGCTCGGTAGGGCAGCGCTGCCCGACGCTCCCTCACCCACGCCGGCAGCGTTGGGGAATCCTTCGGCGGAATTGGCGGACCCGACGGGTCAGGGGTGCCGGTTCGGTCGGCGAGCTGGGTGGCGGTCGCCACGGGTGATGCCGACCACTCCCGAAATCGGATAGCTCTATCCAATTTCGGTGCTACGCTGGCCGGGAAATCCGGATCGGCCTATCCGGATCATGAAGTGGATAGGCATATCCAAAAGGCGGGGGTGGTCTGGCTGACGGCATCGGCGAGACCACCCATCGCCCGCCACCTCCCCGCTCCTCTACCAAGGACTACCGTGACCAGCATCGCCATCGTCGGAGCCGGCCCTCAGCTGGGCCTGGCCATCGCCCGCACCTTCGGCTCCCAGGGCTTCGACGTCGCCCTGATCTCCCGCAACCGCGAGAAGCTCGACGGTCTCGTCGGCACACTCACCGCCGAAGGCATCAACGCCGCCGTCTTCGCCGCCGACGTCCTCAACCGCGACGCACTCACTCAGGCGCTCAAGGACGCCACCGCGCAGTTCGGCGGCATCGACGTCCTGGAGTACTCCCCGAACAGCGGACTCGACTCCACCTTCCTGAGCACTCCGGCCGACACGGACCCCTCCCACGTGCAGCAGGAGCTTGAGTTCCAGCTCTACGGAGCCATCGCCGCCACCCAGGCGGTGCTACCGGCGATGCGCGAGGCCGGCACCGGCACCCTGCTGTTCACCACCGGCGCCCGCTCGGCCAACCCCCAGCCGCCGACCGCCAACATCAACGCCGCCGGGGCGGCCCTGCGCAACTGGGCGATCAATCTGCACAAGGAACTGGACGGCACCGGCATTCAGGCCGCCCACATCGGCATCGACGCGACAATCGGCACGCCCACCTTCTACGGACAGCCGAGGGTCACGGCCGACCGGATCTCCCCCTTGTACTGGGAGTTGCACACCACTCACCGCAACCAGCCCGAGCGGATCTTCAGGGCCTGACACCTCACCGGCTGACCAGCACTCCCCCCCATCATCGGAGACACCACCGCCAGGGGAACTCATCGCCGACAGGCACCAGAAGCTCGTCTGTCACACAGGCCACCAGATCTGGTCCCGGCCCTCGACCGCTCGTCCCGCCAGCCCTTCAAGTCGCCCAGTGGCCGCCCAGCGAGGAGGCGTCATGACCTATGCGTACGACACCGCAGCGTGGCTCGAGATTCTTCGCGCGGGACCGCGGCGGACCCGCGTTCTGTTTCAAGTGCCTGGGGGCCGTCGACCTCGACGACCGTCTCCAGGTACCGTCGACTTGCCCCAATGGCGACGTGCAGCTGTGGAACTGCCGTGTGAAGAAGGGCAGTTGGGACTGCTGACTCGGTGCGGGGCAACGGGGTACCGCCGATGTATCCCCCTTCGCCTCGCCTCGCCCGCACGCGCGGAGAACCCGTCCGTGCGCCGAGGCCTCGGCGTATGAAGCGGCTGACGTACCCGGCCTCGCACGGTTCGGCCCGCCACGACGCGGGGATTGGCGTGCAGGCCGGCGAGGGCATTACACGCGCCTTCCAACTGCTCGGAAAGCGCTGGACCGGACTGGTCGTGTCCGTACTCACCGCCGGGCCTGCGTACTTCGCCGACCTGCGCCGGGCGATCCCCGGGATCGGCGAGCGCATGCTCTCCAACCGGCTCACCGAGCTCGCCGCCGCGGAACTCATCGTGCGCGAGGTCAATGAGGGACCGCCACTGCGGGTGTCCTACCGACTGACGGTCGCAGGCATGGCGCTGGAGCCCGCACTCATGGAGCTCGCGCAGTGGGCGAAGACCCATCTTTCCGGAGACGGGGCGGCCGACTGCTGAGGCCGTATGTTCAGGGACGGCAGTAAGGCGCCGAGCAAGCGGATCCCGTGCCGTATGCACGCCGCGCCCGACCTCGACGGCTCCCCGCCCACCGCGGCCGAGGAGTCCGGCCGCCCCGACCCGATCTCGAGCCGTCGCCGAAACGGGCGGGCAGTCCCTGCAACAGGCCCGCTCCGCAGGCAAGTTCACCCCTGTCCATGACGCGTGGTGGGCGGCGGCATGCAAGGCCCACGGTGACCGGGACGGGACCCGGGCGTTGATCGAGGTCCTGCTGCTGGGCCGGCATCTTCACCACGAGTACCTGGTGACCGGGCTCGCCGCCGCCCTGCGGGCCGGTGCTCTGACTGCGGACGCGGTTGCGCTGGAGGCCCGCAAAGCCGCCGAGGCCGACGAAGCCCAGCCCGCTAGGGCAGATCCGGAGCCGGACCGGGCGAGTGCGACGTTCCTGACCGAACGGCGGCTGGCCCACCTGCCGCCCGACAACCGGCCGCTGCCGTCGGTCGCGGCCTACGACCAGCTGCTGCGACCACGGCGGCGGCCGGAGCGATCCGCCGTCGAGGGAGACAGGCCCTGACGACGTTCAAACGCCACCGCGGACTGACCGAACAGGCCGCCGACGCCGCCGTCGACCAGGCATGCCGCATGCTGCGGCTGCCCACCATCCGGGCCCAGTTCCCCGAGCTGGCCGAAGCAGCCGCCCGTGACCAGATGTCGTATCGCGGCTTCCTCGCCGAACTGCTGACGGCCGAGTGCGACGACCGGGCCCGCCGCCGCTCGGAACGACGGATCAAGGCCGCCGCCTTCCCCCGCGAGAAATCACTGCGGGCCTTCGACTTCGACGCGAACCCCAGCGTGGACCCGGCGGTCATCCACACCCTGGCGACCTGCGAGTGGGTCAAGAAGGGCCTGCCGCTCTGCCTGATCGGCGACTCGGGCACCGGCAAGTCACACCTGCTGATCGCACTGGGCACCGATGCCGCGATGGCCGGCTACCGGGTCCGCTACACGCTCGCGACCAAACTCGTCAACGAACTGGTCGAGGCCGCGGACGAGAAGGTGCTGACCAAGACCATCGCCCGCTACGGCCGGGTTGATCTTTTGTGCATCGATGAGCTGGGCTATATGGAGCTGGATCGCAGGGGTGCTGAGCTGCTGTTCCAGGTTCTGACGGAGCGTGAGGAGAAGAACAGTGTCGCCATCGCTTCGAACGAGAGTTTCAGCGGCTGGACCAAGACCTTCACCGATCCCCGGCTGGGCGCGGCCATCGTCGACCGCCTCACCTTCGGTGGCAACCTGATCCAGACCGGCACCGACTCCTACCGCCTGGCCCTCACCCAAGGCCCGGTCTGCCGCACAAGGCAACGCCGGCTGAGGACGTCAGGCCGCTATCGTCGCCAGATGCCTGAAGCTCCTGAGAAGTTCAACACCGCGATGACCACCTGGCAGGAGTGGCAGGACGCCCCCTGGGGCCGACTGCGCCACTCGATCGCTGAGGCAAACCTGCTCCGTCACTTCGACGACCTGGGTGACGAATCGCTGCGGATGCTCGACCTCGCCGGCGGCGACGGCGGAGACGCCATCCGCCTCGCGGCCCGCGGGCACCATTGTCACCATCGTTGACTACACGCCCGCCATGCTCGCCGCGGCCACCGAGCGAGCCGTGGCAGTAGGCCAGACCGGCACAGCTCGCCGCGTGGATCCGCCGTCACTGGCACATCGAGAACCAGATCCACTGGGTCCGCGACGTCACCTACGACGAAGACCGCTCCCAGATCCGCACCGGCACCGGACCTGAAGTCATGGCTGCTCTGCGCAACGCCGCCATCGGCGCACTCCGCATCACCGGCGTCACCTACATCGCCGCCGCCAACCGCCACCACGCCGCGACAGCGCCCCGACCACTGGCACTGCTCGGCATCATCTAACGACTTTGCCGGAGCCCTGGGTGTCCATCGCACTACTCAAGGTAGAGGATGTGGTCTCCCGGGGATACGGGCGGCGGCTGCGGCGACGGTTGCCAGGTCGTCGCTCGAGAAGCCGGCGCGGCTCAGCACCGCTAGGGATTTGTTCGTTGCCAGTGTGCACAACGCCAGCTCTGCCGTCTCCTGATCATCGGCCCCCGCGGCCAGCAACGCCTGCTCCAGCATCGCCCGCAAACCGTCGATCATGGCGCGGACCATCGCCTGGCTCTCCGCGTCGAGGGCCGGGAACTGCGTTGCCGACACCGTGAGCAGGCAGCCATCCGGGACCGTCGGGTCGGCGATGCGGTTCAGGGTGACCTGCAGGTAGGCGGCCACAACGGCGCTCGGGCTCGGGTGGGGGCCGGACAGTGCCTGGTCGTACAGCGGGTGGTAGGTCTGCGCGTACCGTTGGAGGCTTTTCCGGAAGAGTGTGCTCTTGTCGCCGAAGGTGCCGTAGAGCGAGCTCCGGCCCAGGCCCGTGCCCTCGGTCAGGCGGTCGATCGAGGCCTCCGAATAGCCCCAGCGCCAGAAGACGTGCATCGCGCGTCGTAGCGCCTCGTCCACGTTGAATTGCTTGCGGCCCGCCATGGTTCGTCAGCCTACACATCTTGCACCGATCGTTTCAAGATGTGTAGGGTCGCCGACATGACAAGTTGCACTGATCGTTCCAAGATGAGTACGGCCGACGGCACGACCAGCTTGAGTTCGCTGCGGCTGTCCGACGGGTTCACCGACGTCTTCACTAGCCGGCTCGTGGAGCTGAACGGGCTGCGGCTGCACGCGGTCACCGGCGGGGACGGCCCGCCGCTGTTGCTGGTCGGCGGGTGGCCACAGACCTGGTACGCCTGGCGGGAAGTGATGCCCGCGCTCGCCCGCGAGCACACCGTCGTCGCCGTCGACTCGCGCGGGGCCGGGCTCTCCGACAAGCCCGACGACGGTTACGACGCCGGCACGCTGGCCGCCGATCTGGTCGCTCTGATGGCCGCGCTCGGGCACGACCGGTTCGACGTGGTCGGCCACGACATCGGCATGTGGACCGGATACGCCCTCGCTGCCGATCACCCCGAGCGGGTGGGCCGGCTCGCCGTCGTCGACGCCATTATCCCCGGTCTCACGCCGACCCCTTCGGTCTTCAGCCCGGCCGCGGTCAACCAACGGCTCTGGCACTTCGGCTTCAACCGGCTCACCGACCTCAACGAGGAGCTGGTACGGGGGCGTGAGCGGCTCTTCCTCGGCTACCAGTTCGCCAAGAAGGCAGCCACCCCGGACGCGATCCCCGCGTACGCCGTCGACGTCTACGTCGATGCGATCGTCGCGGATCCTCGCGGGCTGCGGGCGAGCTTCGCGTACTACCGGGCGCTGGACGAGACGATCGCGCAGAACGAGCAGCGCAAGAAGACCCGGCTGACGCTGCCGGTGCTCGCCATCGGCGGCGCGCGGTACAGCGGCGCGATGGTCGCCGAGACGATGCGGCTGGCGGCCGACGATGTCACCGGGGTGGTCCTCGACGATTGCGGCCATTACGTGGCCGAGGAGCAGCCGGCGCGGTTTACCGAGATCCTGGAGGACTTCCTCGGTGGCAAACCGGTAGCAGGCGTGCCGCACGGCTGACACATTCGTGGCGGAGTTTCGCCATGTCTGTCTTGCGCCCCCGCTCATTCACGTTGCGGCTCCTCCCGCGCGCCAAGAATCGACGGCGGTTCGAGGCGGCGGATCTCGTCGACGCGGCAGCCGCCGAACAGCCGGACGCCGGCCATCGCGCGGACCATCTCGACCGGGGTAGTAGGTTGCCTTCCAGCCGGCTTCGCGGGCCCGGCCGGAGCCGTAGGGCTTGAGGTCCTCGGCGTTCAGGGTCAGTCCGGCGGCCATGAGCTTGGCCCATGACGCGTCGTCGATGATCCTGGGGTTCGGCCCCATCTGGGCCCGCAGGGACAGGGGCATGCTCATCACGCGGCGCGGGTCGAAGCGCGGTTTGATCCATTCCCGTTCGAGTGTAGTTGAACGGGTCCTTCGGGTCGGGCACGCAGGTGATCCACTGGGCGGCGCGCCGGGCGTGCCGGTCCCAGTCGCCGGGGAAGCCCTCGGTCCAGGCGGCGGCCCGGGTGGTCTCGGGCAGTTCGGTGACGGTGCCTTCCTCGTCGATCCACGCGGACAGGATCACCGCCGTGACGGGCGCGCGGCCACGCGCTGATCGAACGGCTCAGTCATGACTCCGCGGTCTGGACACGTCAGGCGGCGGCCGGCGACCGGCGCCTGCCGCTCCACCGGCTCCGCGAGGTCCTTTACGTCCCTGAACTGGCCTCCAGCGCGGGTGCCAACCCCGCGCTCCCCGAGGACGAGATGGCCGCCGTCCTGAACCGGGCCGGCGTTCCCGCCTGACCGCCGAGCAGAACCGCTTCGCTCTGCACCGTCCTCTGCGGCTTGTCCCGCCGGTCATGTGACTGGCCGGCGCTCCTTTCGCCGACGTGGGCGTGACCGGTAGTGGGTCCCTCACGGCTCAAGCCGGAGACGGAGCACGCCGTCCGTCTCATCGCTCATGCTCGTCCCCGACTCGCTCGCACCCCAAAGCCCGTACTCCCTCGTCCTGCCTCGGGCTCGCACCGAGGCCCTGCTTCAGGAGCACGCGCTCAGGCTGGGGGGCACGATCGCGCGCGGGCATCGTGTCACCGGGTTCACCGAGACCGCCGAGTCGGTGACCGTGCAGCTAGGGAGACGTCGCCGAACCAGCCGAGGACGGTGGAGTGCGTGCTGCTCAGCAGTTGATGGGGGGGTTACCGGAAGCGACTCGGCAGAAGTCCGACCCGAGTCCGCCGTCGACGGTGCCGGCGTTCGGGCCGACGAAGATGAAGTCGCCGTCGGCGCCGCCGAGGAGCCTGCCGGTCGCCGTGGTACCGGCGTTGGCCATGATGGAGTCGCCGCCGGCGCCGCCGTCGACGGTGCCGGCAACGATGCCGTTGATGACGATGTAGTCGCCCCCGCCCAAGCCGTCGACGCTATCGCCCACGGCAAGGGCGCCGCAGCTGATGTAGTCGGCGCCGGCAGTACCAGTGATGGTCGTACCGGACACGGGACGGCCGTTGACCGTACATGAAGTCAGGGCTTGTGCAGGCGTCGCGGTCAGGGCGAGGGGAGCGGCCACGAGAGTGGCGGCGCAGAGCGTACGCATCGCGTGTCTGATCATGTAATGAGTGGTTCATGGTGACTTCATGATCGCAATCCTGCACCATCGGTGACTCTGCCGTCCGGGGTAGTTTGCCGCCCGGACGGACCACCTATGCTGACGCTCGGATGATCGGATTTGCGGCTGGTGTCCGAGGTAGGAGTCCGGGGCCCATCCCGCAGGTTCCAATCTGGGAAGCTGCGGGAACCACCCACACCGACGACGCCGACGTACGGAAGTTCACCTGGGAACCGCACGCCTCAGCCCGGGAAGTCCACCCGACGCGGGCCAGGCTTCCGCAGTGGCGTTACTGATCTCGGCTCGGCAGGGTGATTTTTGCTGAACTTCCTGGGGTGGGTGTGGTGCTGGCGGTAGTCCGTGGTGTGTGAGGTATGCGGATGGGGGCGGGCCGACGCCGACAGCACGGTGGCGCCGGGAAGCGGCGCGGATGCAGGCGGCGGAGTTGTTCGCTCAGCAGGTCAAACCACCCGAGGCCGCCCGGCGGCTGCGCCTGAGTGTGAAGTCGGCTGGTCTACGAGTGGAACGCGGCCGCGCACGCGGACGAACGTCGCAGGTCAGGTGCGTCGCAGTCGATGTCGAGGTCACGTTCCGCTGCACCAGCGTGCGCGGCGCGCCGCTGGTGAACAGTGGCGTCCCGGCACCGAGCACGACGGGCGCGAGGTGTAGGCCCAGCACGTCGGCCGTATGCCGGGTTAGAGAACGACTCTCCGTGGGTGGGCCGTTGGTGCGTGGCGTCACATCACCGCGTCTGTTTCACCCTTGCGTCGATCAGGCTGTGGTGTCTTCCAGACCGCTACCGCACGGAGCAATAGAGCCGGGCTCCCTGGCCTGCGGCAGTGCTGGCCAGAGATGCCAGCTCAGCAAGGTGGCTGGCGGCCTCGCCTTCCTCGATGAACTCGCCATCGGCTCGCCGTAGACGCGACCACCTACGGGCCACATCTTCAAGTCGCCGAGGACCCTCGGTCGCGAGCAGGGTTTGGAGCCGCTCCGATACCACGAAGACGTAGCAGCCTTCGTTCGTGATCTGAGTCAGCACCTGCGGCTCACCGGCCCGCATGAGTTCTTGCGGACTTTCTCCGGTGAAAAGGCTCTCCCACTCAACTGCGGCGTCTGCGGGATCGTAGATGCCCACAGGAACGATCTTGAACGCTCTGCGCGGGCTGAAGCCCTTGACTGCGGCCGCCGACTCGTCATCGGGTGCACTGAAGAAATCCGCCCAGTCGTCCACTTCGGCATCATGCACGGCGTCCCGGTCACTTGACCAGCAAGATCTGCCGGACATGCCTTAGCCGTCAGCCGATGTCGCCTGCCGCGAGCAGCGGTCGCCCTGCTGACACAACGGGCCTTCAAGATGGGGACGATCACTCCGGCCGACCATCACCGGCAGTTCCGCCGCGGCGCGAACAACTGGTTCTGGCTGCTGGGCGGGGTGTCGAGCACGGCGGCCAACGTTTCGAAGACACGAGCGGCAACGTCGGGTACCAAGAGTGAGCATGCATGGAGCACCGCTGCATTCGGCCCGGTCCTGGGCAGAGTCCGGCTGATCTCGCCGCCGAAGCGACCGTGTGCGCCATGCCGCTCCAGGCTCTGGCTCGCGGAGACAACCTCACCTTCGCCGACCAGTTCCGGAACTGGTCCGAGGAACTCCGACACTGTTGCCCGTCGCCTTGAAGTGCCGCTTGATCACACAGCAGTGAGCCGCTGCCACCCGAGCGTTCCGCGCGGGTTCGATCAGATGATCGGAGTGTTGATGCGGAGTTACGGCGCGCGAGCCGCAGGGCAGTGCGCCCGATGCCATATCGCGCCCCTGAGTGAGAAGTTCAGTGGGCAGGGGGCGCGGACAGGGTGCAGGGGTCAAAGCCCCAATCCGGAAGGAAGCACTGTTGATGAAGCACCATGCCACTCTGACGGCGTGCGCGTCCCTGCTGGCTGCTGGGATGCTCGCAGCAGCCGTGCCCTCTGTCAGCGCTGATCCGGCGAAGTACCCTACGCACGACGCCGCCGCGCAGCAGCTCAGGCAAGCGGGCATCACCTGGTCCTCGTCCGGTCGCTGCAGCGACCGGAACAGGAGCACCTGTACCTCCTTCACGCAGATCAACAAGGCCACCATCGCGGGTGTGATCGCGTTCAAGAAGGCCAGCAGGTGCGCGGTGAACATCACCGGTGGTACCGAGAAGGGGCACTCGCCGGGCACCTACAGCCACTGGAACGGCTACAAGGTGGACATCAGCCCAAACCAGTGCGCGGACAACTACATCACCGGCAACTTCCGCTACGCGGGACGGAGGGTTGGTGACAACGCGAAGATGTACAAGTCCCCGGCAGGCAACGTCTACGCCAGGGAAGGTTCCCACTGGGACATCCTGTACTACAACGGCAACCGGTGAGACGAGTGGGGGTCCGGCCACCAGGGCCGGACCCCCATTCGGCACCGGCGTGAACCGGAGCGGGAGAACGACCGCAAGCTGCGAGGCAAGCTGCAGCAGAAGCAGACCAAGTCGGCCAAGCGGCGGGCGAGGAAGCACGCGGATAAAGAGGCCCGCCGTAACAAGGACATCAACCACAAGATGTCGAAACGGATCGTGGCGGAGGCTGAACACTCCGGTCGCGGAGTAGCCCTGGAAGACCTGAAGGGCATGCGCGCGCGGACCCGGCTGAGAAAGCCCCAACGCACCATGCTCGACTCCTGGACCTTCGCGCAACTGGGTGTCTTCATCGCCTACAAGGCGAAGAGGGCCGGGGTGCCGGTGGTGTACGTCGACCCGGCGTACACCAGCCGGGAATGCTCCCGATGTCATCACATCGAACGCGGCAACCGGCCCTCACAGGCTCGGTTCGCCTGGCGGTCCTGCGGATTCGTTGATCACGCGGACCGCAACTCCTCCCACAACATCGCCCACCGCGGGTGGACGGCGTGGGTCTGCGGGGCCCGGTCAGCGGCCCCTGAACTCACGCTCATCGCGTGAGTTATGGACGCGTCCGGACCCATCACCGCCAGTGGTGGTCACGAGCTGCAAGCCCGGGAATCCATTCCCGGGGGGTGACGTGGGCGAAGCCGTGCTCGGACAGGCCCAGGCCCAGGTCCCGGGGCGTCGGACGACCGTGGATCCTGCGTCGCAGACCCGTCGGCCGGCCGCCTTCTGTAACCGGGTGGCGATCCGGGCTCCAGCCGGGACCTGGCCCACCTGCTCGGTGAACGAATCGCGCGGACAAGCCCGTTCGGTGCAGTACCAGCGACGCTTGCGCCACACGAGCTTCAGCCGCCGTTCGCCGTAGGGCAGATCATGCGGACGGGTGTGCACAAATCCCTTGGTGAGTCAGGCGAATACCCCGCAGTCGGGGGAGGTCCGCGCGGTCACGTCCGTGGTCATCAGGTGCGCCCGCCGGGTGCCGTTCGCGAGCAGCTCGACCTTCGTGACGGCCGGGCCGTCCAGGTCGAGCAGCAACGTCGTATTGTGATCCAAGCCCGTGCGTCCAAGTGATCAAGCTGCGTGGAGAAGAGCCGTGATCACCCGCGATCACGGGCTTCCTGCATCCAGGGCCCAATTCGCCCCATACTCACCACCAGTGACGGCAGGGTAGGCCGATCGGCGCCAGACCCCGCTCAAGCTCGAAGACCCGACAAGGCTTGACTGCCGTGACCTTGTGCCTCCCGGCTTCCTGGTCCGGATGCTTCGCCTGGGGATCCGCGGCGTTGGCCAGGTGTTGTTCAGGTCGGTGACCGCTGTTGCCAGACGGAGGTGAGCGCTGCGACGGGGTCGGTGTCGGCTGGTGCCGCGGGCCACCATTCGCGGTCGTCGTCCTGGAGGTAGGGGTACCAGCGGATGTCGGGGCCCAGACGCAGCTGGATGCCCTGGCCGGGGAGGGTGAGGCGGTTGCGCCAGGCCCTGAGAGGGACAGGGGCGGTGACCATCTCGGCGAGGGTCATGGTCAGGGCGGTGCGGGCGGCTGCCATCACCGCTGGGTCGGGAGTATGGGGCTGTTCGGCGACGGTGAGACCGGTGGGACCGCCGTGGCGCCAGGCGCGCACGAGGCGGGCGAACGCGGTCGGTGCGGTGCCGGTGTTCTGGATCAGGTTATGGAACCACTCGGGTCCGGGGCTGCTCGCGGCGATCCGTACGGCGTCCTGGTGCTGGGTCAGGTGCAGGCAAGTGGTGTCGCCGGACAACAGCTGCGCTGCGCGTGCCGCTGCGTCGGCCATGAGCCGTTCCAGGTCCGTGAGGGACAGGCCGCTGTCGGACGGTGGGGGGACGGGCAGTGCGACGGCGTGGGGGGATGGTGCGGGGAGGTCGGGCAGCCCGGGGGTGTGTTCGGCCCAGGCGGCGTAGGCGCCGGCGGCGGGGATCCCGGCCGGAGCCGGCAGGGTGTCCGTCGCCTGGCCCGCGGTGCGGCGGGCGCGCAGTTGGGCGAGGACCTCCTCTCGGCTGCGACCGCGCAGCGCGAAGAGCACGAACGGGTCGGTGTCGATGGTGGCGGCGATGGCGTAGCAGAGCGCGGCGGCGTGCTTGCAGGGGTGTCCCCAGTCGGGGCAGGAGCAGTCCGGGTCGAGTTCGGTGGGCTGCGGCAGCAGGGGGACGCCTGCCTGGCGGGCGTCGTCGACGAGTTGGGCGGGCATCTCGCCGTCGAGGAGCGCGGCGAGATGCCCGGCACGGGCCGCGACGGTATCCAGCAGTGTGTCCCACTGGGTGTCGGTGAGGACGGGCAGGTGGACCGAGGATCGGTAGGGGCGCGGCCGGCTGCCCTGGACAGAGGCCTTGACATGACCGGGGGCGACGGTGGTCGGGCCGACCATGCCCTTGCGGGCGTAGGTGCGTCCGCGGGACAGACGCGCGGCGTCGAGGGTGGAGTCCTCCAGGGCGGTGACCCACGCCTGGCCCCACCAGGTTGCGGCGAAGGCGTGCCTGCCGCGGGCGGGCGCACGCCGCTGGCCGGGCAGCGAGGCGCTCATGACTGCCTCCCCAGGGCGACGAGTTCGGCGAGGTCGGCGTCGGACAGTTCGGTCAGGGCGGCCTCGCCGGAGCCGACGACGGCGTCGGCGAGCGCGCGCTTGGATTCCAGCAGCTTGGCCACCTTGTCCTCCACGGTGCCCTCTGCGACGAGCTTGTGTACCTGGACGGGTTTGTCCTGGCCGATGCGGTAGGCGCGGTCGGTGGCCTGGTCCTCGACGGCAGGGTTCCACCAGCGGTCGTAGTGCACGACGTGGGTGGCGCGGGTGAGGTTGAGGCCGGTGCCTGCCGCTTTCAGTGACAGCAGGAATACCGGTACTTCACCGTGCTGGAAGCGGTCCACCATGTCCTCGCGTTGCGCGACGGGGGTGCCGCCGTGCAGGAGGAGGGTGGGGATGCCGCGTTCGGCGAGGTGTTTCTCCAGGAGGGTCGCCATCTTCGTGTACTGGGTGAAGACCAGGACCGATTCGCCCTCGGCGGTGATCGTGTCGATCAGCTCGTCGAGCAGGTCCAGTTTGCCGCTGCGGCCACGCAGCGGCGTGGACTGGCGCAGGTACTGGGCCGGGTGGTTGCAGATCTGCTTCAGAGCGGTGAGCAGCTTCAGCACCAGGCCGCGCCGGGCGATGCCCTCGGACTCCTCGATCTTCGCCATGGTCTCGCGGACCACCGCCTCGTACAGGCTGGTCTGTTCGGCCGTCAGCGACACGACGCGGTCGGTCTCGGTCTTGGCCGGCAGTTCGGGCGCGATCCCCGGGTCGGACTTCCTGCGGCGCAGCAGGAAGGGACGGACGAGACGGGACAGGCGCTCGGCGGCCTCGGGGTCCTCGCCCGTCTCGACCGGGCGGGCGTGCCGGTCGCGGAAGGTGGAGAGCGGGCCGAGGAGTCCGGGGGTGGTCCAGTCGAGCAGCGCCCACAGTTCGGAGAGGTTGTTCTCCACCGGGGTGCCGGTGAGGGCGACGCGGGCGAGGGCGGGCAGGGCGCGCAGCTCGCGGGCGGTGACGGAGTAGGGGTTCTTGACGTGCTGGGCCTCGTCGGCGGCGAGAAGCGACCAAGCCCTCTCGGCGAGGGCTTCGCGGTCGCGGCGCAGCACTCCGTAGGTGACCAGGACGATTTCATCGCCGGCCAGGTCGTCGAGGTGGCGGCTGCCGCCGTGGTAGCGGCGCACGGGCGTGGACGGCGCGAACCTGGCCGCCTCGCGCTGCCAGTTGCCGAGCAGGGAGGCAGGGCATACGACAAGGGTGGGGCCCGCGGTGGAGGGGTCGGTCTGGCGGTGCAGATGCAGGGCGAGGAGGGTGATGGTCTTGCCCAGACCCATGTCGTCGGCGAGGCAGCCGCCGAGGCCGAGCTCGCACATCTCGGCCAGCCAGGCAAGGCCCCGCTTCTGGTAGTCGCGCAACGTGGCCTTGAGCGCGGCCGGCTGCTCGGCGGGGGTACGGGATTCGGGATCGCGGATACGAGCGACGAGGTCGCCGAACTGGCCGACCGCCGCGCAGGGGATCGGCTCCCCCTCCCTTTCCACCTCCCCGGTCAGCGCGGCGCTCAGCGCCTCCATGGGGGTGAGCGGTTGCATCCGGCGGCGCCTGGCGCGGGCCACCAGCTTCGGGTCGGCGACCACCCACTGGTCACGCAGCCGGACGAGGGGGCGGCGGGCCTCGGCGAGGGCGTCCATCTCGGCGTCGGCGAGCGGTTCGCCGCCGAGCGAGATCTGCCAACGGAAGTCGAGGAGGGCGTCGGCGTCGAGGAGACCGCCGGCGCTGGAGCCGGGGGCGGTGCGCTGCCCGATCTCCCCGGTCGCGGTGAGTGCCTTGACCAGCTCGCGCGGCCAGTGCACGTCGATACCGGTCGCGCGCAGCGTGTCGGTAGCGTCGCCCAGCAGGTCGAAGGCTTCGTCGTCGGTCAGCCGGAGTTCGTCGGGGGCGGCGTCTTTCAGCAGCCGCTGCAGCGGGGGCCAGACACGGGCACCGCGACGCAGCGCGAGCAGCGTCTCGGTCTCGGCACGCGGACCGAGCAGCCGCTCGACCTCGGCCGGCTCGCTCCACAGCCGTGCCGCCTGGACGAGGAGCGCCGGATCCGCCGCGGTGTGCAACTGCAGGACGGCCCTGAACTGCCGGCGCCGCCCCTCGGGCAGGTCGACGCGCAGCGAGACACCGACCTCGGCGGTGAGCGCAGCGGTGGTCTCTTCGGACCACTCGCGCAGGGCGGGCACGGCACGCACCTCACCCCAGGCGTACGGCAGTGCTCCCATGGCGAGTGGCGCGGCCGGGGTACGGACCAGGTCGTCGGCGACCGCGTCGCAGAACTGGCGTACCAGGGCCGCCGGTTCGGCGATCCGCAGCGGTGGCGGTCCCGGTTCCGGCAGGCAGTGGGCGTGCGGCGGGAACGCGGCGGCCAGGGAGTCCAGCGTCTGCCGCTGGGCGGCGGTGAAGGGGCCCGCCTGCCAGGTGTCGTAACCGGCGGGGGTGAGGGCCGGGTGGAGGCGGCCGTCGGCCAGCAGCCGCAGCGCGAACCGGGCTGCGGCCTGCCAGGCGGTGGCGGACGGATGCGATGGCCGCGCCCCTTCCAGGGCAGACACGGCGACAGCGACGGGCAGCGCGTAGCCCTCCACCCTGCGCCGTCTGACCGAGCGGCCGTGCGGCAGCACCAGTTCCACCGAGTCGGTCTCCACACTCGGACGCATGCCGTTGTCCTCGGCAACCGCCCCGGCAGGCTGCCAGAGCAGCACACGCCCGAGACGGGCCGGCTCTCCGGGCAGGAACACCGCCGCCCAGCCCCCGTCGAGCAGCCCCCGTGCCCAAGTGGCAGCCTCGGGGGCGGCCAGCGGCGGTGCGCTCATCGTGCCCGTGCCCGGTTCTCGTACGACGATCCGTGCCACGCTCTTCCGCTCCATCGCCATCAGGGGCGGTCCTCCCGCACACGCCCACCACCGGACTTCACCATGCACCGTCACCCATCGGCAAGTTCGGGCCATACCGTCACGGGTGGGGAGGAGGGTTCACCGGCCGCGGGCTCGTGGAGGTCGGGCGGATGGGGACACGCTCGCCAAGTGGGCCGTCGGCGTCTCCGACACCCTGGCGCTCGGCCTGGTCAACGAGGGCATCGGTACGGGCCTGCCGATCGTTGTCCTTCCCCGCTTCAACGAGGCCCGGGCCGCATACGGCCGTCGCCGGGCACGTCGACGTCCTGCGTGAAGGGGGCGTCACCGTGTTGCTCGGAGAGGGCGGCTTCACGCCCTGGCCCTGCTGGCAGGCGAAAGACGATTCGGCCGAGCCGGGTCGGTACCGTACAGTTCACCCTACCGACGCGGGGTGGAGCAGCTCGGTAGCTCGCTGGGCTCATAACCCAGAGGTCGCAGGTTCAAATCCTGTCCCCGCTACTCAAACGTGAAGGCCCGGTGGATACCGGGCCTTCACTGTGTCTGGTCCCGCTCGAACCTGGCCCTCAGGCGACAGGGCTCCGGGACGAAGAAGACGTCGACATCCTGGGCACGAACCCGTACGTTCTGACACCTCGGTGATCTGGCCCCGGGAGCCAGGGCGGTCGCTGAGCCAGTGCTCATGGTTACCCGGATTTGCTCGGACAGTGCTCCTGATCACGCGGAACTGCTTACTTCTTTGTTGAATCGGCGTGTTGAAGCCGTTCAAGAGAGGTGCCGGCGCGATGAGTTGGCGGATTTTCTGGGTGCCGCGTGACGCGGTGCGGGCTGGAGTACGGAGGTCGCTGCCTGGGCAGTGGGAGGACCTGCCGGCTCGGAAGCAAGCGGTAGGGGTGCGAGCTTGCGACCCCATCTTCCTGTCGCCGGACTCCCGGGTGGATCCGCTCCTGAGTTGTTACGGACAGTCAAACGTCTTCCGCGTTTCCACAGTGGAGCCGCGGCCTGGACGACTACGGGCACTGGCGACGCTTCGCGGAGACGAATCCGGAACGGATTGGGGGCGAAGCGGAACGGGGAACTGGCGGCAGATACACACCAGCGTGGCCGCGGTCCTCGGGGTGAGTGGCCGTGGTCCCGCTGCCTCATCCTCGGCCTGCCGCACCGCGGAGGCCAGATGCGGGCGGTGGGAGTGAGCCTCCCCTTCGGCCAGGCGGTACGCCACGAACTGCTCCCGCTGCTGCGGCCGGCCGGGGACACGGAGGCGGAGCTGCCGGGGACCGTGGGCGCACTGCCCGGGCACATGACCGAGGCAGACCCGGAATTCCTCAAAGCGGTAGCGCTCGTTCAGGATGCACGGGCGGGTTTCACCCGCCCAGGAGGGCTGACCGGGGCGATTGCGGTGCCCGCCAGGTTGGGGAAGCGGGCCTGCTCGTACAGGGTCCTGCTGGGCGGAGCGCGAGGCCGACTCCCGAACGGGGCGTAGCAGCATGGCCTCGGTGGTCACTCCGAGTACCGGCTGCCGTCCCGGCAGCGGTTGTCGTTCCAGCCGTTGGTCAGGTCGATCGAGCGGGTGATTCTGCCTCACCTGGGATCGCGGGAATCCAGATGCTTCTCCAGGAAGGAGATCTCCGCCGCGACGGCCTGTTCGTGCGACTCGAGGAATGGGGCGTAGTGACGGCCCGTCAGGTGAACCACTTCGGACCGAGGCGCGTTCCGGGCGGCCCGGACGGCGGGGCCGGGGAGCGCGCTCTGGTCCTGGTCGCAGACGACGACCAGCAGGGGGCACCGGATCCGGGAAGCATGGCGGCCGGGCCGGTACCCGCCGATCCGCAGGGCGATCCGTGCGGCGACCGTCTGCTCCCAGTTCGCGTGGCGACGCTCGGGATCGAGGGCCCGGTCGCCGTCCATGGCGTCGGGCGTGGTGAGCGAGGCGACCGCGCCGCGCGGTCCTGCGGTCGGGACCAGCAGTGGCGGACGCCCGACGAGGCCCCCGAGCGCGTCCACGACGCCCCGGCCGAACAGACGTAGCACCGAAAGGGGCGTCATGGAGCGCAGCGCGTGGGGAGCGAGCGCGCGGCCGTCGACCATCGGGGTCTGCGCGATCGCGCAGGCCAGCCGCGGGTGGTCGGCCGCGACATGGAAGACGTGGCCGCCCGCGAGCGAGAAGCCCCAGACCGAGATCCTGTCCGGGTCAACGTCCGGCAGACCGGTTGCGCACTCGATCGCGGCGTGCCAGTCGGCGACCTGCTCGTCGAAGCTGACGATCTGGCGCGGTGCGCCCCCGCTCTCCCCGAACCGTCGGTGGTCGAAGGCCAGGACCGCGAAACCGGCGTCGTTGAACCGCGCGGCGAACAGGTCCGAGGCTGGCTCCTTCGTCACCGAGGTTCCGCCGGCCATGATCACGCAGCCGCCGTTGGACCCCGGATAGTGCCAGGCGGCACACGAGGTGTCACCGCTGGCGAAGCGTACTTTCTCCCGTTGCTTGAACGCGGGCACACGGACCTCCGTGGTGAATCGTCGTTTTACGGGGTTCTCTGAAAACCGCGGGCCTGCGGCGTCGTCGCGCCGCAGGCTCTCTTCGCCGGGCCGCCGGTGGCGGCCCTGGAGGTGCCGACGGTCAGCCGATCAGGCCGGGGAACCAGATGCGCGGGTCGAGGATCATCGGGTGCTCCTTCCGTGGCGCGGGCCCGCCGACGCTGACGCGCGTCAGGGACGGGGCGGAGTGGATGCGATCCATGCTTGGGGCGCTGTCCCCGAGATGAGCTCCGCACGGCGACGGAATGAGCGAAACTTGCCTTCATGGCGCGCGCATCGGCGGATTCCGTACTGAGCCTCACGGATCAGCGGCTGGTGGCCGCGCTGCAGTGGAACGGCCGCCTCACCGCGGAGCGGGCGGCCCACGTGCTGGGACTCAGCCCCACCACCGTGCGCCGCCGCCTGCACGCGCTCGGCGCCGACGGCACCGTGCGCGTGGTGATCTCATCGGTCGCGCGACCGCGCAACGGTGGCTCGGCCGGGGCCCTGTTCCTGCGCATCCGGGTCCTGCGGGGAAAGCTCGACACGATCGTGGCCGCGCTCGCGGCACGCGAGGACATCCCGTTCATCGACGTCACCACCTCAGGTGACGAGATCTTCGCGGTCGCCCGCACCGAGCCGGGTTCACGCGACCCGCTGGTCTTCCGTCAACTGCCTTCCACCCAGGCGGTGACGTCCCTGGAGAGCGCCACGATCCTGCACGTCTTCCGACTCACCTCCGAGTGGCGTCACCAACTGCTGACCGCGGCCGAACGCGCGGCGCTGAGCCCGGCCGAGCCGGTCCCCGGGGCGACCGCTTCCGGTTCTCCGGGCCCGTACGGCGTCGACACCGATGCCCTGGAACAGTCCCTCATCGACGCCCTCACCCCCGACGCGCGCCTGACCGCGGCGGCCCTGGCCGCCCGCACCGGCCACCCAGAGAGCACGGTGCGCCGCCGCCTCGCCCAACTGGCCGCCCAGGGCCGCCTGATCACCCAGGTCCTGGTCGATCCGCGCCGCCTCGGGCTGCCCATCGAGGCCAAGCTCCTGCTGCAGGTGGCCCCCGACCATCTGGCCGCCGCCGGGCAGGCGCTGGCTGACCACCCCTCGGTGCACGGCGCGTTCGCGACGTCGGGACCCTCGAACCTGCACGCGGCCGCGTACTTCCCGGACCTGACAGCCCTCTACGGCTTCCTCTCCCGCGACCTGGTCGGCCTGGGCATCACCCACGTCGAGACGGCCATCGTCAGCCGCGCCGCCAAACGCACTCCCGCGCCAGTCCAGCCGGTACCAGTGGGCCAGGGCCGGGTGAACGCCGCGTCGAAGAGCTACAACTGACAACGGCGGAACGTAACCGCTGCTCGTGATCACCAGGGTTTGCTCCACGGTGCTCATGATCACGCGGAATTGCTCACGGAACTGCGGATCCTGGATGCGCACTGCCGTACCCGAGTCGTTGAGCAGGTCGTTGATGAGCTGTTCGGTCTCGATCTCCAGTGAGAAGTCCAAAGCCAGGTTGACCTGCTGGACGCGGGTGATGGCGGTGTGCAGGCCCTGTCGGTTCCCGGCGGCGGCCTCGATTCTCATCCAGTCCCGGTAGAGCAGCTCTGCCGCGTCGTCGACGTCGAGACCGGTCGCGACTGCCTGTCGGGCCGCGCTGAGGTCGTGGTGCGGACCCGCGGGGGGTGCGGTACGTGGTCACGGTGTGGGTCACGTCGGTGATCCGCGTGATCATCTCCTGCGGGTAGGGCTCGGCCCAGGGCAGGGGCCTGCCGTGTCCGCGCTGCGCCGGGAGTCACTTGGGGCGCGTTTCCGTGATCAATATCGATGAGAATTGATGTCACCCGCACATGGGAGCTGATCGTCAGGGCTGCCGCAGCCGGGGGTGTGTGACGCGCGTGATGGACCGGCGCAGTGGGGTTGGGGAACACGGGACGGGCTGGGCAGGTGAGCGCGGATGTTCTGAACCCTCGGCGGAGCCGGGCCGGGGTGAGCCGTGCAGGTTCGGCCGGTTTCTCCCAGGGCCGCCGGAGGTCGGCGGCCAAGGGCCGGGCGAGCCTGAGCTGGGTGTGCGCGACGACCAGGAGCCAGATCCGCCGGTCCCGTCGCCTCGGGGGTACGGAGCTTCGGGGTGGTCCAGCCGAGCGTCTGCTGTGCGAGCCTGAATATGTGTCCCAGGTCGACTCTTTGGAGGACCCCTGCCTCCAGCGTTCCACAGTCGGACCAGGTCCAGTAGTCGCCGTCCGTCGGTCTCGACGGCCATCGTGCAGACGCTGGTCTCCTGAACGCCCCCGTCCCACGCCGATAGGCTCGGGGTGTGGACCGCAGCAGTAGAGAGCCCGACGACGCGTTCGCCGGGGAAGCGCAGGGCGAGCTGTCGCTCCGGGCGACCCGGGCGCTGTGGTGGGGGTCGGCCGGTCTGGTGCTCACCGTCCTGGGTACCTCGGTGCTCGTCGCCGGCGTGGAGCACGGCCGACGACTGCCCGTGGCCGTGGCTCTGGTCCTCGCGCAGGCCTGCGTCCTGAGGTGGCAGGCGCGCGCCCCGGTCGCCGTACTGGCCGCGAACGCGGCGACGGGGCTCACGGTGTGGGCGCTGCTGCCCGCGGTGACCTTGACGGGGGCGCTGCTCGCGGCGCAGGTCGCGTTGTGCGTGCTGTCGGCCACCAGGCAGCGGCGGGTGTCGGTGCGGGCGCTCGCGGCGATGTGCTTGCCCGCCCCGCTGGCGTTCGGGTCGGGCGGCGGCGCGGGTCTGATGGTCTATGTGCTGGCGGTGGTCCTGGCGTGGACCGTGGGGCAGTGGCGCAGGGCGCAGCAGGCACGGATGAGGGCGGAGCTGCGCCGGGCTGTGGTGGAGGAGCGTGCGCGGATCGCGCGCGAGGTGCACGACGTCGTGGCGCACACCCTGTCGGTGATGGTCATTCAGGCGGGCGCCGCCGACGACGTGTTCATCGAACGGCCCGAGCAGGCCCGTCAGGCGCTGCGGGCCATCGAGACGGGAGCCCGCTCGGCGCTCGGCGAACTGCGCCTGCTGCTGCGTGCGTTCCGGCCGGACGTGGGGCACGACGGGGCCGGGGAGCAGCGGGAGCCGGGGCCCTCGCTCGCGCGTCTGGACGAGCTGGCCGACACGGTGCGCGCAACCGGGATGACCGTGCATGTGCAGCGCGAGGGCGCCGCGGACGGGCTGCCGGCCGCGGTGGACCTGGCGGCGTATCGGATCGTTCAGGAGGCCCTCACCAACACGCTGCGCCACGCGGCCGGCGCCGACAAGGTGAGCGTGCGCGTGACGGCCGAAGGGGAGTGCGTGAAGGTCACGGTGGTCGACAACGGGCGTGCGCCGCAGGGCGGTTCGGCAGCGGCGGGAGAGGGACGCGGTCTGGTGGGGATGAAGGAGCGCGCACGGCTCGTGGGCGGCAGCCTGCGCGCCGGTCCGCTGCCCCAAGGCGGGTTCGAGGTGGCGGCGCAGCTGCCGGTGGAGGGCGCGCCGTGACGCTGCGTGTGGTGGTGGCCGACGACCAGGTCCTGGTCCGTACCGGATTCCGCATGATCATCGATGCCCGGGACGACCTCGAGGTGGTCGGTGAGGCGTCCGACGGCCGGGAGGCGGTGCGGCTGACGCGGGAACTGGCGCCCGACGTGGTGCTGATGGACGTACGCATGCCCGTAGTGGACGGCATCGAGGCGACCCGGCAGATCGCGGAGTCGGGTAGTCGGACCCGGGTGCTCGTGCTGACCACCTGGGACGCGGACGCGCACGTGGTGGCTGCCCTGCGGGCCGGGGCGAGCGGTTTCCTGCTGAAGGACATGCGCCCCGCCGAACTCGTCGACGCGATCCGTCTCACAGCGCGCGGCGACGCGCTGCTGGCGCCGACCGTGCTCAGCCGCGTCCTCGACCGGTTCCTGCGCACCACGTCCGACCCGGCGCCGCCGCCCTCCCTGCAGGACCTCTCCGGCCGCGAGCGGGAGGTGCTCACCCTGATCGGGCAAGCCCTGTCGAACGCGGAGATCGCTGGGCGGCTGCGGCTGTCGGAGGCCACCGTCAAGAACCATGTCACCGCGGTGCTGAGGAAACTGGGCCTGCGTGACCGCGTCCAGGCCGTCGTCGCCGCCTACGACCACGGTCTCGTGCGGCCGCGCCGCCCCTGACGGCACCGCCTCCTCCTCAGGGAGGAGACCGGGCCGCGGTCCTCCTGCGTTCCCAGCGCCAGGCCGTTCCCGTGGCCGATCCGCGGCCGGGGTACCCGGCCATAACGTCGAGGCGTGAACCACGACCTGGCCTGCCTCATGTATCTGCTGGCCCACGACGACGCGGCCGAAGGCCCCTACGACCGTTCCCGGACGGAGCTGCTGGTCCGTGCCGCCGCCCTCGCCGACCTCGCGTTGCGCGGCCGGCTGAGGGAGGACGGGGGCACTCTCACCGGTCGTGCCGTGTCCGCGCGAGGCCACCGCCTCGACGATCGAGTTCCTGCGCCCGATCCCCTCCGTCGCCCTGATCCCCCTCGCCGTCCTGCTC
>NZ_JBEYFS010000039.1:0-63267 GCF_040634475.1 Streptomyces sp. NPDC007095 | reverse complement strand
GGACCCTGTGGGAGAGTAGGACGCCGCCGAACAAATTTTAGGGAGAACCCCCGTACCGGGAAATCGGTACGGGGGTTTTCTGCGTTCGGGATCAAGCCCTTTTTCGCGGTGGCTCCGCCACCCCTCCGCACCTCGACGCGAGCGCTGCGGGTAAGGTCAGGGGGCATCGTTGGCTCATTTCCCACAGGAGGCCCCCGGGTGGAGGTCCAGGAGACCCGCGTCCAGACGGACCGGGTCCTCACCATCCCGAACATCCTCAGCATGGCGCGCCTCGTCGGCGTACCCGTATTCCTGTGGCTGATCCTCCGGCCCGAGTTCGGCGGTCCCAAGAGTGACGGCTGGGCGCTGCTCGTGCTCATGCTGAGCGGCGTCAGCGACTATCTCGACGGGAAGCTCGCGCGGCGCTGGAACCAAATCAGCAGCCTCGGCCGACTGCTCGATCCCGCGGCGGATCGACTCTACATTCTGTCCACTCTTGTGGGGCTCACCTGGCGCGAGATTCTGCCGCTGTGGTTGACGGCTGTGCTTCTGGCGCGTGAGCTGGTTCTACTGGTGGTCGTGGCAGTCCTCCGGCGTCACGGCTATCCGCCGCTCCAGGTGAACTTCCTCGGGAAGGCGGCCACCTTCAACCTGATGTACGCCTTCCCTCTGTTGCTGCTCAGTGACGGAAGCGGATGGCTCGCTTCGCTCGCCGCGATTTTCGGATGGGCGTTCGCCGGGTGGGGTACAACCCTCTATTGGTGGGCAGGAGTCCTCTACGTGGTGCAGGTCCGCCGGCTTCTCAGGGCGGACGCCATGGCCGATTGAGCTCGGCCCGATGGGGCAGCTGAAGTGCCCAGATGGCCCGCACTCGAAAACTGCGGGACAATCAGGACGGGTGAAGTCGGCTAGACCGTCGTCTCTTCAAGGAGGACGCTTCCGACATGAAGGCCGTCGTGATGGCCGGAGGCGAAGGCACACGCCTTCGTCCCATGACCTCAAGCATGCCCAAGCCGCTCCTGCCGGTGGTGAACCGCCCGATCATGGAGCACGTGCTGCGGCTGCTCAAAAGGCATGGGCTCAACGAGACCGTCGTTACTGTCCAGTTCTTGGCCTCGCTGGTCAAGAACTATTTCGGTGACGGCGAGGAGCTCGGTATGGAGCTCACCTATGCCAATGAGGAGAAGCCACTCGGTACTGCCGGGAGCGTCAAGAACGCCGAGGAGGCGTTGAAGGACGACACTTTCCTGGTGATCTCTGGTGACGCCCTGACCGACTTCGATCTCACCGACCTCATCAATTTCCACAAGGAAAAGGGTGCGATGGTCACCGTCTGCCTGACGCGTGTGCCGAACCCCCTTGAATTCGGCATCACCATCGTGGACGAAGAGGGCAAGGTCGAGCGCTTCCTGGAGAAACCGACCTGGGGCCAGGTCTTCTCCGACACCGTCAACACGGGTATCTATGTGATGGAGCCGGAAGTCTTCGACTACGTCGAGGCCGATGTCTCCGTCGACTGGTCCGGCGATGTCTTCCCTCAGCTGATGAAGGAGGGCAAGCCGGTCTTCGGCTATATCGCCGAGGGCTATTGGGAGGACGTCGGCACGCACGAGAGCTATGTGAAGGCGCAGGCCGACGTCCTGGAGGGCAAGGTCGACGTCGAGATCGACGGTTTCGAGATCTCCCCGGGCGTATGGGTCGCCGAAGGCGCCGAAGTGCACGCCGACGCCGTACTGCGTGGCCCGCTCTACATCGGCGACTACGCCAAGGTCGAGGCGGGCGCCGAAATCCGGGAGCACACCGTCGTCGGCTCCAACGTCGTCGTCAAGAGCGGGGCCTTTCTGCACAGGGCCGTGGTTCACGACAACGTGTACATCGGCCAGCACAGCAATTTGCGGGGCTGCGTGATCGGGAAGAACACCGATATCATGCGGGCCGCGAGGATCGAGGACGGCGCTGTCATCGGCGATGAATGCCTCGTCGGTGAAGAATCGATCATCCAGGGAAACGTACGCGTCTATCCGTTCAAGACCATCGAGGCCGGCGCCTTCGTCAACACCTCGGTGATCTGGGAGTCGCGCGGTCAGGCGCATCTCTTCGGCGCCCGCGGTGTCACCGGAATCCTGAACGTGGAGATCACTCCGGAGCTCGCCGTGCGCCTCGCGGGGGCGTACGCGACGACGCTCAAGAAGGGTTCCACCGTCACCACGGCCCGCGACCACTCCCGAGGCGCCCGAGCGCTGAAGCGGGCGGTTATTTCAGCCCTGCAGGCCAGCGCCATCGATGTACGCGACCTGGAGAACGTACCGCTGCCAGTGGCCCGTCAGCAGACCGCCAGGGGCAGTGCGGGCGGGATCATGATCCGTACGACGCCCGGGGTGCCGGACTCCGTCGACATCATGTTCTTCGACGAGCAGGGTGCCGACCTGTCGCAAGGGGGTCAGCGGAAGTTGGACCGGGTGTTCGCGCGGCAGGAGTACCGGCGTGCGTTCCCGGGTGAGATCGGGGATCTGCACTTCCCGGCCAGCGTCTTCGACTCGTACACCGGATCGCTGCTCAGGAATGTCGACACCACCGGTATCGCCGAATCCGGTCTGAAGGTGGTCGTGGACGCCTCGAACGGCAGTGCGGGGCTGGTGTTGCCCAGCCTGTTGGGCAAGCTCGGTGTGGACTCCCTGACCATCAATCCGGGTCTCGACGAATCCAGGCCCACCGAGACGGCGGACACGCGGCGGGCCGGCCTGGTGCGGCTGGGCGAGATCGTCGCGTCCGCGCGGGCCGCGTTCGGGGTGCGTTTCGACCCGGTGGGCGAGCGGCTCTCGCTCGTCGACGAGAAGGGACGGATCGTCGAGGACGACCGGGCCCTGCTCGTCATGCTCGACCTGGTGGCCGCGGAGCGGCGCAGCGGGCGGGTGGCGCTGCCGGTGACCACCACGCGGATCGCCGAGCAGGTGGCGGCGTACCACGGGACGCAGGTGGAGTGGACGACGACGTCTCCGGATGATCTGACGAGGGTCGGACGCGAGGAGTCGACGATCTTCGGCGGTGACGGGCGCGGCGGATTCATCATTCCGGAGTTCAGCAGCGTCTTCGACGGCGCGGCGGCTTTCGTACGACTGATCGGGCTGGTGGCGCGGACGCAGCTCACGCTGAGCCAGATCGACGCGCGGATTCCGCGGGCGCATGTCCTCAAGCGCGACCTGGCCACTCCTTGGGCTGTCAAGGGCCTGGTGATGCGCCGGGTCGTGGAGGCGGCCGGGGACCGGTTCGTGGACACGACCGACGGCGTACGGGTGGTGGAGACGGACGGGCGCTGGGTGATGGTGCTTCCCGACCCCGCCGAGGCGGTGACGCATCTGTGGGCGGAGGGGCCTGACGACGCGTCCGCGGAGGCCCTGCTCGACGAGTGGGCTGCCGTCGTGGACAGCGCAGGTCGCTGAAACGGACAGCACGAGCGCGTGCCGGACAAGTGCCCCCAAAGGGGCCTGTCCGGCACGCCGGTGGGGCCATTCGGAGGTAGCACCCGCGACGTGCGACGATGTGCGGCATGCCGCAGCAGCCCCCCATTCGGAGCACACCTCCGCGCCCCCCGCGCCCGGACGCCTCCATGTCGCTGCTCACCAACGTCATGGATCACAGCCTCGACGACGGATACGCCGAGGCGGCCGCCCGTAGGCAGACCGAGGGTGCCGGCGGCATGCCGAAAACGGTGCGGGCGAAGCTGGGCCTCGCGGCCGGCCTCGTCCTTGCGGCCCTGGTGGTGACCGTGGGCGCGGCGAACGCGCGGATTGCTGCCCCGGTCGTCGCCAAGGAGCGCCAGGAGCTCATCGACCGCGTCGAGCGGGAGACCGCGGCCGCGGACAAGCTCGAGAGCGGTGTCGACACCCTGCGCGACGATGTGAGCGCCAAGCAGAACGAGGCGTTGAAGAAGCAGGGGGGCAGCGGCCAGGCCGATCTGGTGGGCGTCCTGTCGGGTGCCGTCGCCGTCCACGGGCCCGGTGTGAAGCTCGTCGTGAACGACGCCAAGGAAGCCACCGAGGGCGGCAACGGCAATCCTCGTGAGACCAGTGGGTTCTCCGACACCGGGCGCGTCCGCGACCGTGACATGCAGCGGGTCGTCAACGGGCTCTGGGAGTCCGGTGCGGAGGCCGTCTCGATCAACGGACAGCGGCTGACGGCACTGTCGGCGATCAGGGCAGCCGGTGACGCGATACTGGTCGACAACAAGCCGTTGGTGCCGCCCTACACGGTGCTGGCGGTGGGGGACGGCGAGCGGCTCAGCACCAGGTTCCAGAACAGTGCCGACGGCCTGTATCTGCACGCCCTACAGGAGAACTACGGCATCCGGACCGCCATTTCCGTCGAGAAGGACGTCCAGTTGCCCGCCGCACCGAGTGTGATCGTACGTACAGCACAGCCGAGCACAGAGAAGGGCACATCGTGATCGCCGTACTGGGCCTCGTCGTGGGAGTCGTGGCTGGATTGTTGGTCCGGCCCGAGGTTCCGGCGGTCGTCGAGCCTTACCTTCCGATCGCCGTTGTGGCGGCGCTGGACGCCGTCTTCGGAGGGCTGCGGGCGATGCTCGACGGCATCTTCGACGACAAGGTCTTCGTGGTCTCCTTCCTGTCGAACGTGGTCGTGGCCGCATTGATCGTCTTCCTGGGCGACAAGCTGGGCGTGGGCGCCCAACTCTCCACCGGTGTCGTGGTCGTCCTCGGCATCCGCATCTTCTCCAACGCCGCGGCGATCCGCCGGCACGTGTTCCGGGCGTGAGGCCGATGAGCAACGAAGGCGAGACACCCGAGAACCGGCTGCGCAGGGAACTTCCCGAAGAGGTCCCGGCCGTGGCTCCCGAGAGTTCGGGGCCCGAGCAGCGTGACGAGAAGGACGGGCCGCCGCTGACCGGCCGGCAGCGGCTCGTGAAGGGGGTGTGGCCGCCGCGGGTGACGCGCGCGCAACTCATCGTCGCCCTGCTTCTGTTCGGCCTCGGCTTCGGCCTGGCCGTCCAGGTGGCCTCCAACAGCGACAGCGGCAGCGCCCTGCGCGGCGCGCGTCAAGAAGATCTCGTACGCATCCTCGATGAACTCGACAACCGTACGCAGCGTCTAGAAGACGAGAAGCAGGGTCTCGAAGATCAGCGCACCGAGCTGGAGAACAGCTCGAACCAGGCCGCGGAGGCCCGCAAGCAGACCGCCGAGAAGGAGAAGCAACTCGGCATTCTGGCGGGCACGGTGGCGGCGCAGGGACCCGGCATCACGCTGACGGTCAACGACACGAAGGGGACGGTCAAGGCGGACATGCTGCTTGACGCGATCCAGGAGCTGCGCGCCGCCGGTGCGGAGGCGATCCAGGTGAACGGTGTACGGGTCGTCGCCAGCACCTATCTGGCCGACTCCGGCAAGGGCGTGAGTGTCGACGGGAACAAGATCACTCAGCCCTATCGTTTCAAGGTCATCGGTAAGCCGCAGGACCTCGAGCCGGCGCTCAACATCCCCGGAGGCGTGGTGCAGACTCTCGAGAAGGAGCAGGCCACCGTCACGGTGGAGCGTGCGACGAAGATCATTGTGGATGCCTTGCGGGCTGCGAAGCAGCCTGACTACGCTCGGTCGTCCTCCCAGTGAACCGGGGGTGCATGGGCGTCGTCCGGCGAGGGCATGAGGTTGCGGGGGGTCGGCGCACCGAATGGGTGGTGCGTGGTGGAAACTGTCTGGTGGATACGGACGTTGTGAGGATGTCCGGGTCGACCGGTGTGTTCAATCAGTGTTCGTCCTGCCCCACGGGCGGGTCTGTTTCGGTCAAGGGGAATCGCCCGTGAAGTTGTTTGCGAAGTTGTTCGGCAAGAGCGCACGAGGAGAGGGCAGCGACAACGCGACTGCCCGACACCGTGCACCACGCCATGGAGACGCGGAGGGCCAGAGCGGCGACCGCCCGCTGTTCCGGGACCAGGTCGGTGACATTCCCGGTGGTCAGGGCGCGCCGTCTGTTGACCCTGCCCAGTCCGGACGCATAGGTTTCGGGGAACCGTCAGCCTCAAGTGCGGGTGGAGGGTTCGCCTCCGACCCGTACGCGTCCCATGCCCCTGGGGGGCAGCCGCGGCAGGAGGATCCGTCCATGTCGGCCCTGGTGTGTACGAGGTGCGGTAACCGCAACGCGGAGAACAGCCGCTTCTGCTCCAACTGCGGTGCGCCGCTGCGGCCCGGTGCGGTCCCGGAGCGTGCGTCCGAGACCACATCCACGATCTCCATTTCGGGCATCGAGGCCTACGATGCCGAGGTCACCGGCCAGACGCAGATGCCGACGCTCTCTCCGGAGGCGCAGGCGGCCGTCGACGCGCTACCGCTCGGCTCTGCGCTCCTGGTGGTGCGCCGCGGTCCGAACTCGGGCAGCCGCTTCCTGCTGGACGGTGACCTGACCACGGCCGGGCGTCATCCGCAGAGCGACATCTTCCTGGACGACGTGACCGTGTCGCGTCGCCACGTGGAGTTCCGTCGCGCCGCGGACGGCTCGTTCACGGTCGCGGACGTGGGCAGCCTGAACGGCACGTACGTCAACCGGGAGCGAATCGACTCGGTCCCGCTGTCGAACGGCGATGAGGTGCAGATCGGCAAGTACCGGCTGGTCTTCTACGCGAGCCAGCGAGGCATCTGACCCTCCCCCGGACTCCGTCCGGGGGGACCCTCAGGAAGGTCCATGCTTCGATCACCGAGCGGCGGTGCCGGGAGCGGTACCGCCGCAGCGGACAGTGGGCTGATCAGCATCGGCTCGGTGCTGAACACGCTGCGCGACGAGTTTCCCGAAGTCACGATCTCCAAGATCCGGTTCCTGGAGTCGGAGGGGCTCATCGAGCCGCAGCGGACCCCCTCGGGGTATCGCAAGTTCAGCCAGGCCGACGTCGAGCGCCTCGGGCACGTACTGCGGATGCAGCGGGACCACTATCTGCCGTTGAAGGTGATCCGCGAGCATCTGGACGCTCTGGAGCGTGGGGAGCCGGTGCGTCTGCCGTCCGTGGGGCGGCAGCGCGACTCCGGCGACGGGGAGCCGTTCGGTGGGCTCGGTGACCTCTTCGGGGAGCCCGAGGCACCCACAGCGGCCCGGGTGGGCCGTGCGGAGCTCCTGGCCGCCGCCGAGATCGGTGAGCAGGAGCTTCAGGAGTGGGAGTCGTACGGACTCCTCGCCCCGCTTCCGGACGGGGCATATGACGCTGAGGCGGTGACGGTCGCCGCGCTCGTCGTCGAGCTCGGGCGGTTCGGGATCGAGCCGCGCCATTTGCGTGCGATGAAGGCCGCGGCCGACCGTGACGCGGGGCTCGTGGACCAGGTGGTGGCCCCTTTGCGGCGCCACCGCAATCCGCAGACCAGGGCGCACGCCGAGGCCCGTACGAAGGAGCTGGCGGGGCTCACGGTGAAGCTGCACGCGGCGCTGGTGCAGACCGCGCTGGGCGTCCGGCTGCCCTGACCCGAAGTGTCCGGCGGGCGTCCGGATCGGCCACCCGTTCTGTGCCCGACTACCCAAACGTCCCGGGCACGGCCTAGGGTTGCTGTGTGAACGAGCTCGATGTCGTAGGTGTCCGGGTCGAAATGCCCTCCAACCAACCGATCGTGCTCCTGCGTGAAGTGGGAGGCGACCGTTACCTCCCCATCTGGATCGGACCGGGGGAGGCGACGGCGATCGCCTTCGCCCAGCAGGGCATGGCCCCCGCGCGACCGCTGACCCACGATCTGTTCAAGGACGTGCTGGAAGCCGTCGGCCAGGAGCTCACCGAGGTGCGCATCACTGATCTGCGCGAGGGGGTCTTCTACGCGGAGCTGGTGTTCGCCAGCGGGGTCGAGGTCAGTGCCCGCCCGTCCGACGCCATAGCGCTGGCGCTGCGCACCGGAACGCCGATCTACGGCAGTGACGGGGTGCTCGACGACGCCGGCATCGCGATCCCGGACGAGCAGGAGGACGAGGTGGAGAAGTTCCGAGAGTTCCTCGATCAGATCTCGCCCGAGGACTTCGGGACCAACAGCCAGTGAGGGGACCGGCCAACCGGTGACGCGACCGCCCGTCCGCGGACGGGCGATCGGACGCAGGGCTGGTGGGTCAGGGCGTGGCGTCCGCCCCCTGACAAACCGATGGATCGCAGGACTCCGGGGCGGCAATTGCCCCTAGCCCGTGTGGTGCGCTGCGGCCCGCTCCGAGAGCATTCGGCTAGCCTTTCCCCGCGGTGGGACACGGGAAACCACTCCTAGGGTGATTATCACTCGGCGTGCCGAGTGTGGCGATCGTTGACGCACCCCCGGTGACTGCCTACCGTCGAGAGGGCAGGTCAAGGACGGAGGTCGGCGTGAGAAGCAGCGGCGACGGTACGGCTGGGGGTGCCCCCGGACGAAGTCTGGGGGAGAGCAGCCCGTACCCGCTTCACGGCAGCGCGGCCGATCACGTTCCGCAGCGGCCGACAGCGGTGTCTGGCGAGCAAGGTGAGGGAGGGGCGGCTGCCGAGGAGATCGGCTACCGCGGTCCGACGGCGTGTGCCGCCGCGGGCATCACCTACCGGCAGCTGGACTACTGGGCCAGGACCGGTCTGGTCGAACCGAGCGTGCGGCCCGCTTACGGGTCGGGGACCCAGCGGCTCTACAGCTTCCGGGATGTCGTCGTCCTGAAGATCGTGAAGCGGTTCCTCGACACGGGAGTGTCGTTGCAGAACATCCGCACCACGGTCCAGCACCTCAGGGAACGCGGCTTCCGGGACCTGGAGCGGATGACGCTGATGAGCGACGGCGCGACCGTCTACGAATGTTCCTCGCCCGACGAGGTCCACGCCCTGTTGCAGGGCGGCCAGGGCGTCTTCGGGATCGCCGTGGGCGTGGTGTGGCGGGACGTCGAGAGCGCGCTCTCGCAGTTGCACGGGGAGCGCGTGGACACGGGCGAGACGCTCGTCGGGCACAACCCGACGGACGAGCTGGCGCGTCGGCGCAATCGGGCCGTCTGAGGTCCGCAGAGGCATTGTCAGTGGCGTAGGGCAGCATCGGAGATGTGAGAACCGCGCCTACGATCCTGCATCTCGACATGGATGCCTTCTTCGCCTCGGCGGAGCAGGCAGCCAAGCCGAGCCTGCGCGGGAAGGCCGTCGTCGTGGGCGGACTCGGACCCCGCGGAGTCGTCGCGACCGCCTCGTACGAGGCACGGGTCTTCGGGGTGCACTCGGCGATGCCCATGGCCCAGGCACGGCGGCTGGCGCCGAACGCCGCATATCTCGTGCCCCGCTTCACCCTCTACCGGGAGGTCAGCGAGCAGGTGATGGGGCTGCTGGGGGCGCTGTCGCCGTTGGTGGAGCCGTTGAGCCTTGACGAGGCGTTCGTCGATCTGGAGGCGGGGGAGGCGGCCTGGGACGAGGCTTCCGCGCGGCTGGCCGGGGTGAAACTGCGCGCGGACATCCGGGCCGTCACGGGGCTGACGGGTTCGGTGGGGCTCGCCGCGTCCAAGATGCTCGCCAAGATCGCTTCGGAGCAGGCGAAGCCCGACGGTCTCGTGGTCATCGAACCGGGGACGGAGCGCGCGCTGCTGGGGCCCATGTCGGTGCGGACGCTGCCGGGTGTCGGGCCGGCGACCGGGGACCATCTGCGCCGGGCAGGGATCACCACGGTCGACGAGATCGCCGAGGCGGGCGAGGACGAACTCGTACGGCTGGTGGGGAAGGCGCACGGGCACGCGCTGTACGCGATGGCGCTGGCGCACGACGAGCGGCCCGTGGTGGCCGAGCGGGAGACGAAGTCCGTATCGGTGGAGGACACGTACGACGTGGACATCCACGACCGGATGCGGGTCGGCTTGGAGGTGCAGCGGCTCGCCGACCGGTGTGTGCGGCGGTTGCGGGGTGCGGGGCTGTCCGGGCGGACCATCGTCCTGAAGGTGCGCAGGTACGACTTCTCGACGCTGACCCGGTCCGAGACGCTGCGAGGGCCGACGGACGACCCCGGCGTCGTACGGGAGGCCGCCGCGCGGCTTCTGGAGGCGGTGGACACGACCGGGGGCGTGCGGCTGCTGGGGGTCGGCGTCTCGGGGCTCGCCGACTACACGCAGGAGGACCTGTTCGCCCAGGCGCAAGCGGAGGCGGAGGCCGCCGCGGGGGAGTCGGCGGTACTGGAGCATCCGGGCGAAGAGAGGGCGGAGGAAGCGGCTGCCGAGCAGGCGTCGCCTGCCGAGCGGCGGTGGCCTGCGGGGCATGACGTGCGGCATGCGGAGTTCGGGCACGGGTGGGTGCAGGGGAGTGGGCTCGGGAGGGTGACCGTGCGGTTCGAGACGCCTTACTCCGAGCCGGGGCGTGTGCGGACGTTTCGTACGGATGATGTCGCGTTGGAGTTGGCTGATCCGTTGCCGCTGGTGATGGGGGCCGTGTGCGATCGCCGTGGGGGGTGAGGTCGGTTCGGCAGTCGCGGGTTGTTTGTGGCCGGTCGCGCCCACGCGGCGGAGCCGCATGATGTCAGAGCCCCGCGCCCCTTTCGGGGCGCGTCGGCGGGGCCCGACCCGAGAAGTTACCCCTCGTCCGTGCCTGCCAGGCGGCCGAAGTCGCGGTCCGGGGGCGGGGGTGGGGGTGTCACGTCCAGGCCGTAGTGGTGGTAGAGCTGGATTTCCTGTTCGGGGGAGAGGTGGCGGCCCACGCCGAAGTCGGGGGCGTCCTTGATCAGGGCGCGGTCGAAGGGGACACGCAGCGTGCCCTCGACGACTTCGCTGGGCTCCAGGGGGACGAAGGCGTCCCTGCTGAACAGGCCCGTCCGTATGGCGGCCCACTCCGGGACGCCGGTCGCGTCGTCGAGATAGACCTCGTCGACCGTGCCGATCTTGGCGCCGTTGCGGTCGAGCGCCTTGCGGCCGATCAGGTTGCGCGGATCGATGTCGGTCTGCACGGTCCCTCCACTCGCTAGCAACTCATCCGTAAGCACTACAAAAGAGCACATTCGGGAAGGTGGCCACTCGAAAGCTCGTGCGTTGTCCTCGCTGGTAGGCTGGCAAGCGGCTGCTGACCCCGTGCGGGAGAGTCCTCCAGACATCACCGGAGGCGCCGAAGGAGCAAATCCTCCCCGGAATCTCTCAGGCACACGTACCGCACGGACGAGGTCACTCTGGAAAGCAGGGCGGGTGTCGAAGGCCTCCGCTCTCACCGACGGTGAAAGCCGGGTCGCAGTGAGCGGGCGGTCCGGTGAAGCTCTCAGGTTGAGATGACAGAGGGGGAGGCCGTCGGGGTACCCGCGCCGTGGTGCCCCTCGAAGGTCGTGTCAGACCAGGAGGCCTCCGCAATGACCGCCCATCGCATTCCGCTCTCCGAGCTCGAACAGGGAATCCCCTTCGAGCAGCGCCACATCGGGCCCGACCCCGAAGCACGGGCCAAGATGCTCGCGCAGGTCGGGTACGGCTCGCTCGACGAGCTGACGGCCGCCGCTGTGCCGGACGTCATCAAGAACGCCGAGGCGCTGGAGCTGCCGGGCGCACGCACCGAGGCCGAGGTACTGGCCGAGCTGCGCTCCCTCGCGGATCGCAACCAGGTGCTCGACTCGATGATCGGCCTCGGCTACTACGGCACGTTCACGCCGCCGGTGATCCTGCGCAACGTCATGGAGAACCCGGCCTGGTACACCGCGTACACGCCGTACCAGCCGGAGATCTCCCAGGGGCGGCTCGAAGCGCTGCTGAACTTCCAGACCGTCGTCGCCGAGCTGACCGGGCTGCCCACCTCCGGCGCCTCGCTGCTCGACGAGGGCACCGCCGCCGCCGAGGCGATGGCGCTGTCCCGGCGCATGGGCAAGAACAAGAAGGGCCTCTTCCTGGTCGACGCGGACACCCTGCCGCAGACCGTCGCCGTCATCGAGACCCGCGCCGAGCCGACCGGCGTCGAGATCGTCGTCGCCGACCTGGGCGAGGGCATCCCGGCCGAGATCGCCGGGCGTGAGATCAACGGCGTGCTGATCCAGTACCCGGGCGCCTCCGGTGCCGTACGCGACCTGAAGCCCGTCATCGAGCAGGCGCACGAGCTCGGCGCGGTCGTCACGGTCGCCGCCGACCTGCTCGCCCTCACGCTGCTCACCTCGCCCGGTGAGCTCGGCGCCGACATCGCGATCGGTACGACCCAGCGCTTCGGAGTGCCGATGGGCTTCGGCGGTCCGCACGCCGGATACATGGCGGTGCGCGAGAAGTTCGCGCGCAGCCTGCCCGGCCGGCTGGTGGGCGTCTCCGTGGACGCCGACGGACACAAGGCGTACCGGCTCGCCCTGCAGACGCGGGAGCAGCACATCCGCCGCGAGAAGGCGACCAGCAACATCTGTACGGCGCAGGTGCTGCTCGCGGTGATGGCCGGCATGTACGCCGTCTACCACGGTCCCGAGGGCCTGCGGACCATCGCGCGGCGTACGCACCGGTACGCCACGATCCTTGCCGCGGGCCTGACGGCCGGCGGGGTCGAGGTCGTGCACGGTGCGTACTTCGACACGCTGACCGCGCGGGTGCCGGGCCGGGCCGCCGAGGTCGTGGCGGGCGCGCGCCGCGGAGGCGTCAACCTCCATCTCGTCGACGCCGACCACGTGTCGATCGCCTGCGACGAGACCACCGCCCGCAAGCAGGTGGGCGCCGTCTGGACCGCGTTCGGCGTCGACGGCGACATCGAGGCCCTGGATGCCATCGCCGAGGACACGCTGCCCGCGGCGCTGCTGCGCACCGACGACTACCTCACGCACCCGGTCTTCCACCAGTACCGCTCCGAGACCGCGATGCTGCGCTACCTTCGCAGGCTGTCCGACCGTGACTACGCGCTCGACCGCGGCATGATCCCGCTGGGCTCCTGCACCATGAAGCTCAACGCGACCACCGAGATGGAGCCGGTCACCTGGCCCGAGTTCGGCCAGCTGCACCCCTTCGTGCCCGCCGAGCAGGCACAGGGCTATCTCACCCTCATCCAGGAGCTGGAGGAGCGGCTCGCCGAGGTCACCGGGTACGACAAGGTGTCGCTCCAGCCGAACGCGGGCTCCCAGGGCGAGCTGGCCGGGCTGCTGGCCGTACGCGGCTACCACCGGGCCAACGGCGATGACCAGCGCACGATCTGCCTGATCCCGTCCTCCGCGCACGGCACGAACGCCGCGAGTGCCGTGATGGCCGGCATGAAGGTCGTCGTCGTGAAGACCGCCGAGGACGGCGAGATCGACGTCGAGGACCTGCGCGCGAAGATCGAGCAGTACCGCGACGAGCTGTCCGTGCTGATGATCACGTACCCCTCGACGCACGGTGTGTTCGAGGAGCACGTCGCCGACATCTGCGCGCAGGTGCACGAGGCGGGCGGGCAGGTGTACGTCGACGGTGCCAACCTCAACGCGCTGGTGGGCCTCGCCAAGCCGGGCCACTTCGGCGGTGACGTCTCCCACCTGAACCTGCACAAGACGTTCTGCATCCCGCACGGCGGTGGTGGTCCGGGCGTGGGCCCGGTCGGCGTACGCGCGCACCTGGCGCCGTACCTGCCGAACCACCCGCTGCAGCCCGCGGCCGGTCCCGAGACAGGCGTGGGACCGATCTCGGCCGCTCCCTGGGGCTCGGCGGGCATTCTTCCGATCTCCTGGGCGTACGTCCGTCTCATGGGCGGTGAGGGCCTCAAGCGGGCCACGCAGGTGGCGGTGCTGTCCGCGAACTACGTCGCCAAGCGCCTGGAGCCGCACTTCCCGGTGCTCTACACCGGCCCCGGCGGGCTGGTCGCGCACGAGTGCATCATCGATCTGCGTCCGCTGACCAAGGCGACCGGCGTCAGCGTCGACGACATCGCCAAGCGGCTCATCGACTACGGCTTCCACGCGCCGACGATGTCCTTCCCGGTGGCAGGCACGCTGATGATCGAGCCCACCGAGTCCGAGGACCTGATCGAGCTCGACCGGTTCTGCGAGGCGATGATCGCCATTCGTGCGGAGATCGACAAGGTCGGCTCGGGCGTCTGGGCGGCCGAGGACAACCCGCTGCGGAACGCGCCGCACACCGCCGCCGCGCTCGGCGGCGAGTGGGAACACGCGTACACCCGCGAGGAGGCCGTCTTCCCGGCCGGCGTCTCGGCCGCGGACAAGTACTGGCCGCCGGTGCGCCGCATCGACCAGGCGTACGGCGACCGGAACCTGGTCTGTTCCTGCCCGCCGCTGGACGCTTACGAAGAGTAGTCACCCTCGGATGCGCGTCGGGGCCGGTTCGGAGATCACGTCTCCGGGCCGGCCCCTCTCCATGTCTGGGTGACGGTCACCGCCACCCGGTTGTGCGGCTCAGGCGGCCGTCATCACGTGCTCGCTGCCCTGGGGGCGGTGCGGGGCGATGATCTGGCCGTCGGGCAGGAGCTCACCGGTGTCCTCGAAGAGCAGAACGCCGTTGCACAGCAGGCTCCATCCCTGCTCCGGGTGGTGCGCCACGAGGCGGGCGGACTCCCGGTCGGCTGATTCGGCTGTCGGACACGGTGGCTGGTGCTGGCACATGGATGGGATCTTTCGCTGGGATGAGAGATGAGTGGTGGCTGTGGTGTCTTTCCCGCGGCTTGAAGTGCTCATGGCCGCCCCCCGGTGGTGTGTGTTTGGAACCCAGTGTTGCCCTACGGGCGTCAATCCGCAGGGATTTCGCAGCAGCGCTCCTCACAGGTTGGAGACGCGTCACCCGTGCGGACGGTTCAGTCCAACTGCACGGTCCCTTCGGGGGGTTCGCGGTGGCCGGATGGGGCTAGTCCGGTCGGTGCGGAGGGGCGTTCTCCCTCGTACGAGCGCTGTGAGGCCCGAACGAGCGGACGGTTCGGGCGGCAACGTGCCCCGCGACCGGGACAACGGTGGCGGGGCACGGGGCGATGCGCTCGGTGTGCTTCTCCGGGTGGGTGATTACGCGGGCGAGCTGAGCAGTGGGGCGGGGGTGAGCCGGTGCGTGAGGACCGGGAGGAGTTCGGCGACGCGGTGCGGGCGATGCGCGGCGATACCGGGCGGCGCGGGCGCCAGCGGCACCAGGAGATCGGTGGCCGCCGGGTGCCCGGTGGCGCCGTCCGCGGCGCAGTCGCCGTGCAGCCAGAGGGTGAGCATATAGAGCTCGGGAACGGACAACAGCCGCGGCTGGTAAGGCTGGCCCATGTTCTCGGCGTGACGCAGGGCGCGCTCGGTGGAGGCGATGTAGGGGCCTTCGAAGAAGTGTGAGAAGGCCCAGCCGTCGGGAGTGAGCATGGTGTCGGCCGCGGCCACCGACCGCTCGCCGCAGCGGATCAGGAAGCGCCATCCGGCGAGCCGGGTGGTGGAGGCGCCGGCCGGTGTGATGCGGTCCAGAACGTGTACGGGCAACGGGAGTTCGGGGGTGACGGGTCCCTGGGCCATGCGTAGGGACGGGGTGCGGGCCTCGCGGACTGCGGTGGGGGAACCGAGTGCCGTGAGGACGGTGCGCAGGGCGGGCGAGGGAGCCGGGGGGACATGCAGCGGCATGGTGGGTCGCCTCTCATTCGACAGGCACAGTGGCGCGAGGGCGGGGGCGGACGGCGCTGTCAGCTCTCGGGGTCGGAGGGGCGAGGGGGCTGGATCTGCCGACAGGATGTCGCCTGCCGCACGTCACCTCGACGACAGGACCTAGGACCGCGAGCGCCAACTCTCCGCCTCGTTTGCGGAGTTTATACGACACGTGTTCAGATGGTGTTTCATCTAGCTGTCCTGAATATGAAGAGCAAGGCGATATTCGGTCGATGAAACGAGAGGTTCATCCCGATTCTGTGTCGGGGCCCGTCGGTGACCTCGGATTGCTTTGTCGGAGCGGTCGGCCGATTCTCGTCGGCGTTTTTCACGAGATCGTGTCAGGCTGAAACTGTGCCCTGGTTCATGCCCCGTGAATGTGCCTCCGGACAACGGGTACCAGGGTAGCGGTCGACGAGGCCGTACAGGGCGTTATCGATCGTGTTGCCTGGGCATCATCCTCCGGGACGGCAGGGGCCGGAGGATCGGTCTGCCCAATCGAGGAGGGACGCTTCGATGGGAGAGAAGGTCGTGGCAGGGTCGTACGACCTGTCCGATCGCCGACACTACCGAGGCAAGCTCCGGCAGTGTCTGACGGGGCTGGCGCGGCTGCTGGAGGAGAAGCGGTTCGATCGCCCGAAGAATCTCATGGGGCTGGAGATCGAACTGAATCTCGCCGGGCCCGACGGCATGCCCAGGATGATGAATGCGCAAGTACTCGAAAGGATTGCGAGCCGAGACTTTCAAACAGAACTTGCCATGTTCAACCTGGAAGTCAACATAGCCCCACATCGATTGGACGGCCGGGTATTCGACCGGCTCGCCGAGGAGCTGCACACCTCGCTCGCATATGCCCATCGAAAGGCCGGCGAACTCGACGCGGGAATCATGATGATCGGGATTCTGCCGACCCTCGACCGTGACGACCTGGTCTCCTCGAACCTGTCGGACGTCGATCGCTACACCCTGCTCAACGATCAGATCGTGGCCGCCCGCGGCGAGGACTTCGTGCTCGACATCGACGGGGTGGAGCGCCTCGTCTGTACGTCGAAGTCCATCGCGCCCGAGGCCGCCTGCACCTCAGTGCAGTTGCATCTCCAGGTCACTCCGGCCCGCTTCGCGGACGTGTGGAACGCGGCGCAGGCCGTTGCCGCCGTGCAGGTCGCGATCGGTGCCAACTCGCCCTTCCTGTTCGGCCGTGAGCTGTGGCGTGAGTCGCGTCCGCCGTTGTTCCAGCAGTCCACCGACACCCGGCCGCCCGAGCTCCAGGCGCAGGGGGTGCGTCCGCGCACCTGGTTCGGCGAGCGGTGGATCTCCTCGGCGTACGACCTCTTCGAGGAGAACCTGCGCTTCTTCCCGCCCCTGCTGCCCATCAGCGACGAGGAGGACCCGCTCGCGGTCCTCGACGCCGGAGGCATTCCCAGGCTCGCCGAACTCGTGTTGCACAACGGCACGGTCTACCGCTGGAACCGGCCCGTGTACGACATCGCCGACGGAGTCCCGCACCTGCGCGTCGAGAACCGGGTGCTGCCCGCCGGTCCCACCGTCACCGATGTCGTCGCCAACGCGGCGTTCTACTACGGGGTCGTGCGTGCGCTCGCCGAGGAGGCGCGGCCCGTGTGGACACGGCTGTCGTTCGAGTCCGCGGCGGCCAACTTCGACGCGGCCTGCCGCCACGGCATCGACGCGCGTCTGGAGTGGCCGCGTCGGGGACGGTACGGGGGTACCACCGCGCAGGTCGACGCCGTGCACCTGGTCCGTGACGAACTGCTGCCGCTCGCCGCGGCGGGGCTGGACGCGTGGGGCGTCGAGCCGGCCGACCGGGACTATTACCTGGGGGTGATCGAGGACCGGTGCCGGTTGCGGGCCAACGGGGCGACCTGGCAGGCGGCCACCTTCCACCAGGCGCTGGAGAAGGGCCTCGGGAGGAATGCCGCGCTGGCCGCGACCACCCGGCGCTACGGCGAGTTGATGCACCTCGGTGAGCCCGTGCACACCTGGCCGGTGGGACTGCCGGAGCCGGTACCGCTGGGCTGATCGGGGCGGGCTGGTCGTAGCGGGGTGCGGGGACGAGTTCCCCGAGTAGGTGTCCCCGGGGCAGGCTGCCTGTAGTGGGTGTGGTTGGGGCGGATGGCCTGTGTGGGGATTCCTGGACCGGGATGGCTCGCGGGAGTGTTCCTGGACCGGGATGGCTCGCGGGAGTGTCCGTGGACCGGGATGGCTCGCGGGAGTGTTCCTGGACCGGGATGGCTCGCGGGAGTGTTCCTGGACCGGGATGGCTCGCGGGAGTGTTCCTGGACCGGGATGGCTCGCGGGAGTGTCCTTGGGCAGGGTGGGCTGTGGTGGTGGCCCGGGCGGGGCCGCCTGCGCCGTTGCGCCGGGTCCGCGGCGTGTGGCGTGCGCCCCGGGCCGGGTGGCCTGCGTCGCTGCCCCGGGTGGGCTGTGGTGGTGGTTCCTTCGGGGGTGTCAGCCTTGGCTCTGGCTGCCCGCTGCCACGATCGCCTTGAGGATCACCGAGTGGATCTGCGTGGGGTCGTTGACCTGCTGGCCGGAGCCGCCGGTCGCCTTGGCGATCTCCTGGACCTCCGCCTTGTCGGCGTCCGGGCCCACGGCGATCGCGATGAGCGGCACCGGGCGCCGCGGGTCGGTGAGCTTCTGCAGTTGGGTGACGAGGGCGGAGCGCGAGATGCTTCCCGGGTCCTGGTTGACGCCGTCGGTCAGCAGCACCAGCGCGTTGAACTTCCCCTTGACATAGGAGGAGGTGGCCGCCTTGTACGCGGCGAGCGTGGTGTCGTACAGGCCCGTCGCGCCGTTCGGGACGGGAGTCAGGGAGCTGAACGCCGCCGACAGCCTGTCCCGCTGGGTGCCGTTGCCCTTCCGGTCGCCCAGGCGTTCCGTGGGCACCAGCACCCGGTAGTCGCGGTCGCCGTCCAGGCGGGTGGAGAACTTCCACAGCCCGATCTCGTCCTCCGAGGTGAAGGTCGCGAGGGCCTGCAGCAGGGAGGCCCTGGTGACGTCCATACGGGACTGGCCGGTGCCCGGCACCGGCTGCGCCATGGACGCGGAGGCGTCGACGACCGTGGTGATCCGGGCGCTCTGCACCGTGATCGTCCACGTGCCGAGTGCCTCGTCGACCGCCTTCGCCGGTGCGGGGTCGAGCGGGGCGCGAGCGAACGGCTGCGGGGCGCTGCCGCCGGCCTTGGTGACCAGCGCGGGCGAGACCTTCTCGTCGTCCGTGCGGAACCCGTACCGCTCCAGGATCCGCCGCCCGTCCGGCTCGCCGAGCAGCGTCATGAACCGAAGGGCGGCACGGCTCGTGTCGGTGTTCAGCCGTGACTCGTCGACCAGGGTGAAGGGGTAGTCGAGCCGCGGTGATCCGTCCTTGGGGTAAAAGAGGTCGAGTCCGGCGCCTCTGCCGGCCGAGGAGTTGTACGCGAACGCCGACTGCTCGGAGAGGATCAGCGCCTGGTTGCGGTTCGGGTTGCCCTGCTCGGTGCCGGACGAGTCGTGCGGGAGGGTGTCCAGGACCTGGCTGTCGCTGTCGGACGTGCGCTGGGAGAGTGTCTTCACCATGGCCGCCGCCTGGGCGTCACCTCCCTTGATGGTGGCCGCGGCGGTGCCGAGCTGGGTCAGCGCGAGCAGGCCGGCCGCGCTGTGCACCGGGTCGGCCGCACCGAGCCTCAGTCGGTCGTCCTGCATCGAGGCGCCCGCCAACTCGGTCCAGGTGTACGTCTTCTCGGGCCACCCCAGCGACTTCGCGGCCGACGGGACCATCGCGACGCCGACCGGAGAGGAGGCGACGGTGCCCGCCGCGGTCACCCGCGTCGCGTTGCTCTCACCGGTGACCCGGCTCACCCACAGGGCGGAGTCCGGCACCCACGCCTGGACGTCGGACTTGTTGCCCGACCTCAGCGCGTCGGCGACTTTGTACGACTCGCGGGCCGTCACGGTGACGGCGATGCAGTGGCCGTCGGAAGTGATGTTGTGGTCGCGCGCGTGTTCGGCGACGGCCCTGAGGGCGGGCGCCATGTCCGGGGACGCGGTGATCTTGAGGGGTATGGCGTTGTCCCGGCAGGACGAGCCGAAGGAGAGCAGACCACCACGGACCGCGACCGCCGTGCCCGCGGCGACCGTGAGAACCAGCACCGTCGCGATGGCCACCGTACGGCGGCGTGCGCGGGGACGGGGGTCGGCCGCGCCCGCCCCGTACGCATCGGGCAAGCTGTGACGTCCCATGACGGTGGTGCCCTCCCTGAATGAGCCGGAGTCGCGAGAAAGCCGTAGAAACAGCCGTGAGGCAGAAGGCGAGGGGGAGGTACGCCCGTACGGCGTCCGTCCCCCCGACGGCCTGTCGCACACGATCTTCGCAACTTCTTTCGAGACCCTAGCGGGGCGAAGATGGGGATGAGGCGGGATTACTCAACTGGAGGCGGGAGTGCAGGTGGAGGCGGGGTCGGTGGCCGATTCCTTTCCCGAGGAGCGTCTGACGCGACGGATTTTCCGGGACGAGACACTGCTCGTCCTGGGCCTGTCGCTCGGGGCGAGCGGAGTGTCCGCGCTGATCAGCTTTGTCGGGTCGGTCACCAAACCGGGGGGTCTCAAGGACCAGGCGGCCACCCTCAACGCCTCGGCCGCGCCGGGTCGACCCTGGCTGGATCTGGCCTGGCAGTTGTTCGGCATCGCGTCGGCCCTGGTCCCGGTCGCACTGGTCGCGCACCTCCTGATGCGGGAGGGCAAGGGACTGCGCGTGATCGGATTCGACCGTACGCGGCCCTGGCCCGACCTCGGGCGGGGGGCCGCGATCGCGGCGGTGATCGGCAGCACCGGCATCGCCTTCTATCTGGCGGCCCGGGGATTCGGTGCCAACCTGACCGTGGTGCCGGAAGCGCTGCCCGGCGTGTGGTGGAAGTACCCGGTACTGATCCTGTCGGCCGTGCAGAACGCCGTAGTGGAGGAGGTCATCGTCGTCGGGTACCTGCTGCGCCGGCTCGGGCAGTTGGGCTGGACGCCGGGGGCCGCGCTGGTGGCGAGCGCGGTGCTGCGCGGTTCGTACCACCTCTATCAGGGCATCGGCGGCTTCATCGGGAACATGGCGATGGGCGTGGTCTTCGTCTACCTGTACCGGCGGTGGGGCAGGGTCGGACCGCTCGTGGTGGCGCACTCGCTGCTCGACATCGGGGCGTTCGTGGGCTACGCGCTGCTGGCGGGGAAGGTGGGCTGGCTGCCGACCGCCTGAGCAGCGGGGTGAGCGGGTCCGAAAGGGGCGTACGACAGTCTCGTACGCCCCTTTTTTGTACGGCTTTTTCGTGCGTCTTCGTGCGCCTTCGTGCGTCTCTTTAGTGCGTCGCTACGCGAGCAGCTCGCCCTCTATGACCGTGACCGCGTGGCCCGTGAGGAGCGTACGGTCGCCGCGCAGCTCGGTGCGGACGAGGCCGGAGCGCGGGGAGGCCTGCAGGCCGGTGAGGCCGGGGCGGCCGAGGCGCTCGGACCAGTAGGGCGCGAGGGCGGTGTGGGCGCTGCCGGTGACCGGGTCCTCGTCGATGCCGACGTTCGGGAAGAAGCAGCGCGAGACGAAGTCGTAGCCCTGGGCGGGGTCTTCGGCGCGGGCGGTCGCGATGATGCCGCGCTCGGAGTAGCGGGCGAGGCCCCTGTGGTCCGGGGTGAGTCCCCGGACCGTCTTCTCGTCGGCGACCTCGATCAGCAGGTCGCCGGTGTTCGGGCCGGTGTCGAAGGTCGTGAGCGGCTCGGCGCCCAGGGCCTCGGCGACGCCGTCCGGGACCTCGACCGGGGTGAGCGGAGCGGTGGGGAAGTCCAGCGTCAGGGAACCGTCTTCGTGGGGCGTGGCGATGAGCACGCCGCTGAGCGTGGCGAACCGCACCGGTCCCGTGTGGGCGCCCGTGGTGCGCAGGACGTGTGCGGTGGCGAGGGTCGCGTGCCCGCACATCGCGACCTCGGCGACGGGGGTGAACCAGCGCAGCGCCCAGTCGGCGTCGCCGCCCTCGGGGAGGCGGTGCGCGAACGCCGTCTCCGCGTGGTTGACCTCCAGGGCGACGCTCTGGAGCCGGCTGTCGTCGGGGAAGGTTTCGTGGTCGAGGAGGAGGAGGACCCCGGCCGGGTTGCCCGTGAAGGGACGGTCGGTGAAGGCGTCGACGATTCGAATCCGCATGCCCCGACGCTAGCGGCCCGAGCGGGCCACGGGACAAGGCCAATTCCGGGGATCTGGACCGGTTGTGTCTGTCCGGGCCCCTGACCTGCCCGGATCCCAGGGTCTTGTCAGGCGAGCTATTCCGATATATCGTTGACGCATCGCGACCGATCAACGATTGAATGGAGTGATGGCGATGCGTCCCCAAGGACAGGAATTTGGATTCGAACGTGGACATGGCCGACACGGTGGGCCCGGTCCGCGTGACCGTGGCCGCTTCGAAGGGCGGCGTGGGGCTTTCGGGCCCTTCGGGCCGGGTGGTCCGGGCGGTGGCCCCGGCGGCCCCGGGTTCGGCTTCGGGCCGGGCCCCTGGGGTGGCCGGCGCGGCGGCCGGGGCGGTCCGGGCGGCAGGGCGCGGCGCGGTGACGTACGCGCGTCGATCCTGGCCCTTCTCAAGGACCGGCCCATGCACGGCTACGAGATGATCCAGGAGATCGCCGAGCGCAGCGGCGGGGCATGGAAGCCCAGCCCGGGTTCGGTCTACCCGACCCTCCAGCTGCTGGAGGACGAGGGTCTCATCACCAGCGCGGCCGAGGGTGGCAAGAAGCTCTTCTCGCTCACCGACGAAGGCAGCGCAGCGGCCGAGGCGGGTCCCGAGGCGCCGTGGGAAGAGGCCGGGCGCGGGGTCGACTGGGAGACGCTGCACGAGATCCGGCAGGCCGGCTTCGGTCTCATGGAGGCCTTCGGCCAGGTCTGGAAGACCGGCAGCAAGGACCAGCGCGACAAGGCGCTGGCGGTCATCAACGAAGCCCGCAAGAAGCTGTACCTGATCCTCGCCGACGAGGACTGACGGGCATGCTGTAGTACCTGACGGCGCCCCGTGGAAGTGTTTCCGCGGGGCGCCTGTCGATGTACGGGGGCTGGGTGCGGTCTCGGAGCAGGTGCGGGACTCAGGTCACCAGTCCGGCCAGCTTGCGCAGCGATTCGTTGAGGGCGGCCGTCGCCGAGTCCTTGAGTTTGCCCGCCATCAGCGAGACGGCCGCGCCGGTGAACTCCCCGTCGATCCGCACCGAGGTGGCGTCGCCGTCGGGGGTCAGGGTGTAGCGGGTGGCGACGGTCACCGCCATCGGACCCTTGCCGCGGATGGCCAGGATGCGGACGGGCTCCAGCTCCTCGATGGTCCACTCGACCTCGGCCGGGAAGCCCATGAGCTTCATGTTCTCCTGGAAGGTGCCGCCGACCTCGAGTGAGGCGGGGCCGCCCTTGGGGAAGTTGGTGTGGGTCGAGTTCCACTCGCCGTACGAGGAGAAGTCCGTGAGCTGCGCCCAGACCTTCTCGGCAGGCGCCTCGATGCGTGCTTCCGCGCTGACTTCGGCCATGCGACCACCCCTTCGTGTCAGGCGCTGCGCCCGGCGCAGCTACGGTGTCGCGGAACGTAGCCGCAGCCCTCGGAACATTCAATACTGATGAACCGTCAGGAATTGTGAAGTCGGTCCACCCGACGTATCACCGCCGCGTCGAACAGGTCCCATGCGCGCGGGAAGGGCACCTCGTCGTCGCAGTGCCACGCTTCCCGGAACAGGTCGGCGAGCGGCGCGTCCTCGGGGGCGTACACGCGGTACACGTACTGCCTGCCGTCGACCGCGGGGAGGGTCACCAGCCGGCACCTGCTCTCCGTGCCACTGAGGGACGAGAGCCGAAGCGGCTCGGTTGCGCACACGGCGTGAGGCAAGGCGGCGCGCGCCCTGAGGCGGAAACGGTGCGAAGTCATCCGTAAGGAGGAGAACGTACCCGCGGAAGCCCACCCTGTGTGGGACGTGAAGATGCTGCCCACCGAGGATGACCCGGGTCGCCGGGACTGATGGGGTAGGGGTTGTGTCACCGCGTATCCCCCAGCAACCGGCCGCCGAGAGCGGCTCCCACCGCACGGAACTCGATGCCAGGCTCGCCGCCGAGCTGGCGTCGGTGGTCTCCGGGGCGCGCAGGCGGGCGCTGCGGGACGGCGACCGGCAGATCGACACCGCCCATCTGCTGCACTCACTGCTGGAGGCCGACCCCCAGGTGCGCACCGTCTTCGACGGCGCCCCGCAGGTCGCCCGGCTGCTCGGCTATCTCGTGCAGCGCAGCATCGGCTACGGACTGCGCTGGCAGAGCGGCGTCGAGGACTCGGGGGCGGTTCCGGTCGTCGCCGACGCGGGCTGGTCACCGGTCGTGGCCGAGGCGGGCTGGTCGCCGGTGGCGGCCGGCGCCATGGACAGCGCGTGCGAGCGTGCCGAACTGCGGGGTGACGAGCGGGCCCGCTGTCTCGATCTGCTCGCCGCGATCGTCACCGATCCGCAGTCGCGGGCCGTCGAGGTCCTGCGACGGGCCGGTGTGGACGTCCGGACGCTGCTTCTGCGTATCGAGAACGCCTTCGACACCGAGGACGAGTTCGCGTGCGAGTTCCGCCCCGACTTCGAGACATTCGAGACATACGTCGGCGGTGGCGGCCAGGGCTGCCGGTCCAATCGTTGAGACAGGTGTCATTGGGAGTGACGCTCATGTCGTCGCCTGTCATCATGTGGCGGTGCATACCTCTCAGGGCAGTCAGGACAACCGTGGGAAGGGCGTCGGGCTGGGCCTCGCGCTCGCGTCGGCGGTCGCCTTCGGCGGATCGGGTGTCGCGGCGAAGCCGCTGATCGAGGCGGGGCTCGGCCCGCTCCACGTGGTGTGGCTGCGGGTCGCTGGCGCCGCCCTGGTGATGCTGCCCCTGGCCGTGCGCCATCGCGCTCTCGTACGGCGGCGCCCCGCGCTGCTCGTCGGGTTCGGACTGCTCGCCGTGGCGGGCGTCCAGGCCTGTTACTTCGCCGCGATCTCCCGTATCCCCGTCGGTGTCGCACTGCTCGTCGAGTACCTCGCGCCGGCGCTCGTGCTCGGCTGGGTGCGGTTCGTGCAGCGCCGGCCCGTGACACGCGCCGCGGCGCTCGGGGTCGTTCTCGCGGTCGGCGGGCTCGCCTGTGTCGTCCAGGTGTGGTCCGGGCTGAGCTTCGACGCCGTCGGGCTGCTGCTCGCGCTGGGCGCCGCCTGCTGCCAGGTCGGCTACTTCGTCCTGTCCGACCAGGGCAGCGACGCGGGCGAGGAGGCACCGGACCCGCTCGGCGTCATCGCGTACGGCCTGCTCGTCGGCACCCTCGTGCTGACGGTCGTCGCACGTCCCTGGACCATGGACTGGTCGGTGCTCGGGGGCAGCGCGGACATGAACGGCACGTCCGTCGCCGCCTCCCTGCTGCTCGGCTGGATCGTGCTGATCGCGACCGTCGTCGCCTACGTCACCGGAGTGCTCTCCGTGCGCAGGCTCTCCCCGCAGGTCGCGGGCGTCGTGGCCTGCCTGGAGGCGGTCATCGCGACCGTGCTCGCCTGGGTCCTGCTCGGTGAGCATCTCTCGGCGCCGCAGATCCTCGGCGGTGCGGTGGTGCTGGTCGGCGCGTTCATCGCACAGTCGTCGGCGCCCGCGAAGCCCTCGGACGGGCCGGTCGCGAGCGGCGGGAGCGACGCCGAGAGGGAGTTGTCGGTCCACGGGACCGCCGTCTAAGGTGCTGACCATGCCTTCGACACTCGTTCTGCCGCCTCCGGCCGCCTGAGGCGGGCCCTCCGGAGTTCCCACCCGGCCCGATGCCGGGTGGCACGGCGCTGCCCGCAGAAGAAGTCCGAGGACCTTCCCGTACGCCCCTGCCCGCTGGGCACGGGCTGCGACGTGGTCCTTCCCGAACTTCGGCGCGGCTGCCTTGTGCGCGGCCGCGCGTATCCGCGGAGAGAAACACGTGTCGCATGCTGCTTCCGGCCTGCCCCTCGGGCGAGGCCTCCTCTATCTGATCGTCGCCGGCGCCGCCTGGGGCACCGCGGGCGCGGCCGCGTCACTGGTCTACCGGGCCAGTGACATGGGGCCGATCGCCCTCTCCTTCTGGCGCTGCGCGGGCGGACTCGTGCTGCTGCTCGCCGTGCGTCTGCCGCGGCATCGGCGGTGGCGCCGACGGGTCGCGCCGGCCGCCGGGGAGCCGCTCGGCCGCAAGGCCCTGCGGATCGGTGTCACGGGCCTTGGGCTCGCCGTCTTCCAGACCGCCTACTTCGCCGCCGTCGAGGCCACCGGACTCGCGGTGGCGACCGTCGTCACCCTGGGCGCCGGGCCCGTGCTCATCGCCCTCGGCGCGCGAATGACCCTGGGGGAGCGGCTCGGGCGCGGGGGGAGCGCCGCAGTCGCCGGGGCACTCGGCGGGCTCGGGGTGCTCGCGCTGGGCGCCGGGGGTGCCACGGTGCGTCCCTGGGGTGTGGTGCTCGCGGTCGTGTCCGCGGCCGGATACTCCACGATGACGCTGCTCACCCGGTGGTGGGGACGCGACGGCCGCGTCGACGGCTCCGGTACGACGGTGTGGACGTTCGCCGTCACCACCGGCTGCCTGCTGCCGCTGGGCCTGGCCGAGGGGCTGGTCCCGCACGCCGCCCAACCGGCCCACGTGCTGGCCCTGCTGGTCTACATCGCCGCCGTCCCCACGGCGCTGGCCTACGCACTGTTCTTCGCGGGCGCCGCCGTGGTCCGGTCCGCGACCGTCTCCGTGATCATGCTCTTGGAGCCGGTGAGCGCGGCCGTGCTGGCCGTCGGTCTGCTCGGCGAACGACTGACCATGACGACGCTCGTGGGCACCTTGTTGATGCTGGGTTCGGTCGCGGGGCTCGCGGTGGCCGAGACGCGGGGCATTCGGGGTGACACCCGGAGGGTGCCCGAGGGGGAACGGGCGCTTGTCTGAGGCATGAGGCAGGTATGAGGCATGAGGTCGAGGCACCGGGGGGATCCCGCACGGTGCCTCGGTCGCCTCGGTCGCCTCGGCGTCACAGGGTCGCGAGGTAGTCGGGGAGCTCGATGCCGGGGGCCAGGTCGTCGGCGGGGATCGGGGTGCCGTGTCCCTTGATGAGGGGGACGACCCCGGTCCAGTGGGGGAGGGCGACGTCCTCCGCGTCGTCGTTCGGGCCGCCGGTGCGCAGCTTCGCGGAGACCTCGTTCAGGTCGAGGCGGATCACGGCGGTGGCGGCGAGCTCCTTGGCGTTGGCAGGGCGCGAGTCGTACGAACGGCCGGGGACGACCTGGTCGACCAGCGCGTCCAGGGCCTCCCGCTTCTCGTCCGGGTCCGTCACCTGGTGGGCGATGCCGTGCACCACTACGGAGCGGTAGTTCATCGAGTGGTGGAAGGCGGAGCGGGCCAACACCAGACCGTCGACATGGGTCACGGTCAGGCAGACGGGCAGTCCGGGGTCGGCCTGACCGGTCATCCGCAGCGGGCGTGAACCCGTCGAGCCGTGTACGTAGAGGCGCTCGCCGACCCGCCCGTAGAGGGTGGGGAGCACGACCGGGGCGCCGTCCCGGACGAAGCCGAGGTGGCAGACGTACCCCTCGTCGAGTATCGCGTGGACCAGCTCGTGGTCGTAGGCGGCGCGCTCCTTGGAACGGGTGGGGACGGTGCGGTCGGTCGGGGTGTAGGCGGCGGGCCGCGTCGTCCCGGGTTGAGTGCTCGTCTCCGACATTGCGCTCTCCATTGCACTAGTGCATAATCTTCTTTGTGCTAGGAGAGTATCGGATCGAAGGACGTCGCGCAGCAGACATTTCCGCGAGCGTCGAGCGTGCGGTGGGCAGCGGGGACCTCGAGCCGGGGCAACTGCTTCCGCCGATGCGGGAGTTGGCGGATCGGCTCGGAGTGAACCCCAATACCGTCGCCGCCGCCTATCGCACCCTGCGTGAACGCGGGGTGATCGAGACCGCGGGGCGGCGGGGCAGCCGGATCCGCTCGAAGCCCGCCACGACGGGACGCGACTACATCCGCGTCGAGGTGCCGGAGGGCGTGCGGAACGTGGCCGATGGCAACCCCGACCCGGCACTGCTGCCCGCCCTCGCCGAGGCGTTCGCGGCGGCGGCGGGACGGTCGGACCGGGATCCCGTGATGTACGGGGAGGCCGCCGTCGAGGCGGAGCTGGAGCGGCTCGCGCGCGCCGACCTCGACGCGGACGGCGTGCCCGAGGGGCCCGTCGTCGTCACCTCCGGATCGCTCGACGCCATCGAGCGTGTGCTGGCGGCCCATCTCAAGCCGGGGGACGCCGTCGCCGTCGAGGATCCCGGCTGGGGCAGCGTGTTCGACCTCGCCCCGGCGCTCGGGCTGCGCACGGTCCCGGTGCGCGTCGACGACGAGGGCCCGGTCCCCGACGACGTACGCCATGCCCTGGAGGCCGGTGCCCGCGCGCTGATCGTCACGGACCGGGCGCAGAACCCGACCGGCGCAGCGGTCGGCGCCCCACGCGCGCGTGCCCTGCGTTCCGTGCTGAAGGGGCACCCGGACGTCCTGCTCGTCGAGGACGACCACGGGCACCGGATCGTCGACCTGCCGCTGCACCCCCTGGCCGGGGTGACCCGCAACTGGGCCTTCGTACGCTCCGTCGCCAAGGCCTACGGCCCCGACCTGCGGCTCGCCGTCCTCACCGGGGACCCCGTCACCATGGACCGGGTGCACGGGCGACAGCGGCTGGGGCCCGGCTGGGTGAGCCATCTGCTGCAACGGGCGGTCGTGCACCTGTGGGCGAACGGCGCGGTGGACGTGACGGCCGTGGCGGCGGCGTACGGGCGGCGCCGGGACGCGCTGATCGACGCCCTGAAGCGGCGTGGCATCGAGGCGTACGGGCGCAGCGGGATGAACGTGTGGATCCCCGTCCCGGACGAGACGGGGGCGGTCGCGCGGTTGCTGCACGCCGGCTGGGCGGTCGCGCCCGGGGCGCGCTTCCGGATGAGCGCGCCGCCCGGGATACGGATCACCGTCTCGGCTCTGACGCCGGACGACATCGAGCCGCTGGCGGACGCCGTCGCCTCCGCCGTCGGACCGGCGCCCGTACGCGGGTACGTGTGAGTCGGTCCGTACGCCCTGAGGGCGCGGTCAGCGGCGTGGCCCGCCCTGGGTGAGTGCCGCGCCGGCGAGGACGATCACCGCGCCGACCGGCGTCGACCAGCTCAGCGACTCGCCGAGGATCGCGACGCCCGCGGCGGTGGCGATCACCGGGATGAAGTACGTGACCATCTGGGCCGTCGTCGGGCCGACCTCGGCGACGATGCCGTACTGGACGAGCATGGCCAGGCCCGTGCCGAGGGCCCCCAGGGCGGCGATCGCGAGCAGCGGAACGACCGGGAAGTGGCTCGGCAGTGCGGTGAACAGAGGCGTGACGAGGGCCAGTTGGGCGGTGGCGAGCAGCAGTTGGGCGCCGGTCATCGACAGATGCGAGTGGCCGGTGCCGGCCAGGGTGCGGCGGACGTAGATCCAGCCGATCGGGTAGCTCAGAGAGGCCAGCAGGGCCATCGCCGTGCCCGTGGCGTCCAGACCGTGGAAGCCTTGCCAGATGCCGAGGACCGTCAGGACACCGAGAAAGCCGATGCCGAGACCGGCGACCCTGCGCCGGGTCGGACGGTCCTCGGAGAGGGCGACCAGGGACAGGGCCATGCCCCACAGGGGTGAGGTCGCGTTGCAGATACCCGCGAGCGTGGACGGGATCGTCAGCTCGGAGTAGGCGAAGAGCGAGAACGGCAGCGCGTTGAGGAGGAAGGCCGCGACCGCGATATGACCCCAGGTGCGGGCCCCGTGCGGCAGCCGCTCCCGCTTCACCGCCATCGCCGCCGCGAGCACCGCCGTCCCGAACAGCAGCCGTCCGAAGGTGACTTGGAACGGCGCGTAGCCCTCCGTGCCGACCTTGATGAGCAGGAAGCTGAAACCCCAGATCAGCGAGAGGGCGCCGAAGCGGACCCGCCAGTCGAGGGCGGTGCGACGGCGTGCGGTCGTGGCGGTCGGGGTGTCGGTTCGGGGAGTGGTCACGGCGCTCATGGACGTAACGATGAGGCAGACGATCTCGTAGCACAAGCGAGATTTTTCGAGCAGTATCTCGTAGTATTGCTTACATGTTGAATCTGGAGCGTCTGCGCACCCTCGACGCCCTCGCCCGGCACGGCTCGGTGAGCGGCGCGGCCGAGGGGCTGCACGTCACGACGTCGGCCGTCTCCCAGCAGATGTCCAAGCTGGAGCGCGAGGTGGGGCAGCAACTGCTCGCCAAGAACGGGCGCGGGGTGCGTCTGACGGATGCCGGGCGGCTGCTCGCCGAGCATGCCGCGCGCATCCTGTCGCAGGTCGAGCTCGCCCAGTCCGACCTGGAGGCCCAGCGCGGTCAGGTCGTCGGTGAGCTGCGGCTCTCCGCCTTTCCGACCGCCGCGCGCGGGCTGTTCCCCACCGCGCTCGCCGCGCTGCGCGCCGAGCACCCCGGGCTGCGGGTGCGCTCCAGTGAGCTGGAGCCCGAGGCCGGGGTCGCCGGAGTGATCAGGGGCGACCTCGATCTGGCCGTGGTGCTCGACTGGTACAACAAGCCGATGCCGCTGCCCGACGGCCTGGTCAAGGCCCCGATCCTCGACGACCCGGCCGACGTGGCGATGCCGGTAGGCCACCGGCTCGCGGGCCGCGCGGAGGTCGACCTCGGCGACTTCGCCCACGACGAGTGGATCACCTGGGGCGAGGGTGAGTTCTGCCACGAGTGGCTGATGTTCACCCTGCGGTCCAAGGGCGTCGAGCCGCACATCGGCCACCGCGCTGCCGAAACGCACACCCAGCTCGGGCTGGTCGCCGCGGGGCTCGGCGTCTGCATCGCGCCGCTGCTCGGGCGCCATCCGATGCCGGAGGGGGTTGTCGCGGTGCCGCTGCGGCAGGCCGTCCGGCGGCATGTCTACGTGATCTGGCGCGCGGACGCCGACCGCCGCCCGTCGATCAGAGCGGCGGTGGCGGCGCTGCGGGCGGCGGGGGAGAGCATTGGCTGAGCGACCACATGGGCGGTGACGGAGTGGCTCGGGCAAGTCCGACAGCGGGGACCGGCCCGTGATGCCGGTGTCCGGAGCGGCCGGCGGACGTCGTGCGGTGGGGGATATCGCGGACGCCTCGCGGTGGCCGGGGCTTGCCCCGTGGAAGGCCTGTGGCGCTGCCTCCTCGCGAGGTTCTTCGGTGGCGTGGCCTCGCGAGGTTCTGGGCAGGCTGGCGGTTGCCTCCGTAGAGCCGTCGCCCCGCAGAAGGTCCGCAGTGCGCCCGACTCGCAGAAGGTCCGCAGTGCGCCCGCCTGGCTGAGGGGCCGTGGCGCCGTCGGCTCGTGAGGTGCCCTGGCGGCGGCCGGGCTCGCCCGAGTTCTAGGTCCTGTCGTCACATTCCCGTCGTCCGCCCGGAGGGCGGGTCCTGCGGCGTCAGGTGCGTGCTCTGCGTGCTCTCGGCGTGCCGGGCACAGGCCCTCGTACTGGATGTACTCGGGTCTGTGCCCGGTGCGGCGAAGGGGGTCCCTCCCTGTTCGAGCGAAGCCGGGAACTTGGGGGCGCGTGCATGGCGTCGCGGGACAGACGGGAATGTGACGACCGGGCCTAGAGCGGCGGCAGCTTGCGGAAGTCCCAGGAGGCGATGGCTGTCGGCGTCAGCCGGGCCCACGCGTGGCGGCCGTCGTGCGGCATTTCCTCCAGGCCGAAGTTCTTGCGGGCGAACAAGGTCTCGGGGACGTCGAGTTCGGCGCACAGCTCCCCGGTGCGGGGGACCTCGCCCACGAACTCCACCGTGCCGGACAGCTCGACGCCGCGCAGCTCCCCATACTCCTCGCCGGTGTCGATCACCACCGCGACCCGCGGGTCGCGGCTCAGCTCCGTCCAGCGCTTGCTGCGTACCACGGAGTACAGCCACAGCGAGGTGCCGTCCCAGACGAACCAGAGCGCGCTCACGTGCGGGGTGCCGTCCTTCGACACCGTGGCGACGCGGCAGGTGCGCTGGGTGGTGAGGAACTCGTCCAGCTCGCCGGGGGTCATCATGATCTTCCGACCCCTGCGCTGAGTGACGGTCATGCGGTCACCTCTTCTTTCATGTCGACCTGATGCGTCGATCGTCTGCGTCGACAGAGATCTTCTGACAGTGCGTCAGAAAAGCATGGGCCGTCTTCCGTCCGTGCGCAATGCTCGTTACGCTCGCCCGCCCGACCCTCGACGACAAGGGGAGTCATGCCGTCGCATGAACAGCTCAGCACACTCCTCGACCCGGACGGCACCGTTCTGCTCACCGTGGAGTGCCAGCAGGGCGTCGTCGGCCCGGACAGCGCACTGCCCGAACTCGCCAAGGAGGCCCGGTCGTCGGGGGTGCTCGCGAACGTAGCCCGGCTGGTGGCCGGCGCCCACCGCGGCGGCGTCCAGGTGATCCACGCGATCGCCGAACGACGGCCCGACGGGCGGGGCGCCAACCGCAACGCCCGCCTGTTCCGCGCGGCGGAACGGCTGCCCGTGCAACAGCTGTCGGGAACCACCGCGGTCCGCGTCGCGCCGCCGATCGAGGTCGCCGAGGAGGACTTCGTCGTACGCCGCCTCCACGGCCTGTCCCCGCTCGCGGGCACCGACGTCGACGCGCTGCTGCGCAACCTGGGCTGTCGCACCCTCGTCGTGACCGGAGTCTCCGCCAACGTGGCCGTCCCCAACGCCGTGTTCGACGCCGTGAACCGCGGCTACACCGCCGTGGTGCCCGCGGACGCCATCGCGGGGGTGGCCTCCGACTACACCCCCGCGATGATCCGCAACACGCTCGCCCTGGTCGCCACGATCACGGCGACCGACGACGTGCTGGCCTGCTTCGAGCGGCCGCGCCGCTGCGGCGCGCCCCCGGCCGCGTCACGCGAGCTTGATCGAGTCCCCGTCCACGGTGATGCTGGCGGCGGCCAGCGGCTGCGTCGCGGGCCCCTTCTTCACGCTGCCGTCGGTCGCGGAGAACTGGCTGTTGTGGCACGGGCAGGTGATCACGTTGTCGGCGATGCCCTTCACCGCACAGCCCTGGTGGGTGCACTTGGAGGAGAAGGCCTTGTAGGTGCCCGCGGTCGGCTGGGTGACGACGACGCCCTGGGACTCGAAGACCTTGCCGCCGCCCTCCGGGATGTCGGTGGTCTTCGCGAGGACCGTGCCGCCCGCGTTCCCCGCCGCGGCGTTGTCGCCCCCGCCCGTACCCCCGCTGCTCGCGCTCGCACCGGCGCCGGAGTTGGAGCTGGTGGAGTCGGAGGACTTGTTGTCCGACCCGCACGCGGTCAGCGCGACGGCGAGTCCCGCGGTGCCGACCGCCGCCACGACGGTGCGGCGGGCCGGGGCCGGAACGGGGTGAAGCGATTCGCTGGTCATGCTGACATTCCCTTCAACGGACGTGATGGTGATCCGTACAGAGGTACGGTCCGCCCGTCTGCCCTGTTCAGGAGCTGAGGACTTCTTGACCGAATCGACAGCGGTTAGACAGCCGCGCCGACCTGCTTGGGACATCGCCGCCGTGGGCGCCCACGGGTCGCCTCCGGTGGCCGTGACCACCCCAGTAGCCTGGGGCGATGCTCAAGGAAGTCATCGTGACCCGCTACATCACGCCGCTGCGTGAGGGCGGCTCGCTGCCGGGGCTCGTCGAGGCCGACGATCTCGGGACGTACGTCATGAAGTTCACCGGCGCGGGGCAGGGGCGCAAGACGCTCGTCGCGGAGGTCGTCTGCGGTGGACTCGCCCGCCGGCTCGGCCTGCGTGTGCCCGGGCTGGTGACACTCGGCCTCGACCCGGTCCTGGGGCTCGGGGAGCCGGACCAGGAAGTGCAGGAGCTGCTCAAGTCGAGTGGCGGGCCGAACCTCGGGATGGACTTCCTGCCCGGCGCGATCGGCTTCGACTCCCTCGCCTTCGAGGTGAGCCCCGAGGAGGCCGGGCGTATCGTCTGGTTCGACGCGCTGGTCAACAACGTCGACCGCTCCTGGCGCAACCCCAATCTTCTGATGTGGCACGGCGACCTGTGGCTGATCGACCACGGCGCCACCATGATCTGGCACCACCACTGGCCGGGCGCGGCGGCCTCCGCCGCAAAGCCCTACGACGCCTCCGACCACGCGCTCGCGCCCTTCGGCCCGGACATCGCCTCCGCCGCGGCCGAGCTGGCGCCGCTGGTGACCGAGGACCTGCTGGCCGAGGTGACCGCGGAGATCCCCGACGCATGGCTGGCCGACGAACCCGGCTTCGACTCGCCGGAGGCCCTCCGGCGCGCCTACGCGCAGCCGCTGCTGGCGCGCGCCGGTGTGATCGAGGGGCGTATCAAGGGCTTCGAGGGAGACAAGTGAGCGAGCGGGACGTCTTCGAGTACGCGCTGCTGCGCGTGGTGCCGCGGATCGAGCGCGGCGAGTGCTTCAACGCGGGCGTACTGGTGTACTGCCGCGCCAAGTCCTTCGTCGGGGTGCGCACCCATCTGGACGAGAACAAGCTGCTGGCCCTGGACCCGGAGGCCGACGTGGCCGGCGTACGGGCCGCGCTGGGGGCGGTCGAGGGGGTCTGCGCGGGCGGCAAATCGGCAGGTCAGGCCGCTGGTGACGATGCCGGGCGGCGTTTTCGCTGGCTGATCGCGCCCCGTTCGACGGTCGTGCAGCCGGGGCCCGTGCACACCGGACTCACCGCCGATCCGGCGGCGGAGACGGAGCGGTTGCTCCAGTTGCTGGTCAGGTAATGGATCACACCCGCGTGGTGTGCCGTTGACACCGGGTGCCAGGGCTTCTAGCGTCACGTCCACCGAAGGTACTAAGCGGTCGCTCACTGGACGGGCGTACCGTGTGAGCCGCAGGACATTCCACCGCAGGGCATTTCAAGCCGCAGGGCTTTTCAAAGGCGAGGAGAACCAGCAATGTCCACCACTGAGCAGCGCGTCGCCGTAGTCACCGGTGCCGCGCGCGGCATCGGCGCCGCGACCGCCGTACGACTGGCCGCAGAGGGCCGCGCCGTCGCGGTGATCGACCTCGACGAGGCCGCGTGCAAGGACACCGTCGAGAAGATCACCGCCGCCGGTGGCAAGGCCCTCGCGGTCGGCTGCGACGTCTCCGACGAGGCCCAGGTCGAGGCCGCGGTCGCGCGGATCGCCGAGGAGCTCGGTGCGCCGACCGTCCTGGTGAACAACGCGGGCGTGCTCCGTGACAACCTGCTGTTCAAGATGGCCGCGTCCGACTGGGACACGGTCATGAACGTGCACCTGCGCGGCGCCTTCCTGATGGCCAAGGCCTGCCAGAAGTACATGGTGGACGCCAAGTTCGGCCGGATCGTCAACCTGTCGTCGTCCTCGGCGCTCGGCAACCGCGGCCAGGCCAACTACTCGGCCGCCAAGGCCGGGCTCCAGGGCCTCACCAAGACCCTCGCCATCGAGCTCGGCAAGTTCGGCGTCACCGCCAACGCCGTCGCGCCCGGCTTCATCGCCACCGACATGACGGCGGCCACCGCCGAGCGCGTCGGCATGGGCTTCGAGGACTTCCAGGCCGCGGCCGCCACCCAGATCCCCGTGCAGCGCGTCGGCAACCCCGACGACATCGCCAACGCGATCGCCTTCTTCACCGGCGAGGCCGCCGGATTCGTCTCCGGCCAGGTCCTGTACGTGGCCGGCGGACCGCTCAACTGACGCCGGAGGGCACGACATGACCACACTCCCCGAACTCTCCGGCAAGGTCGCGCTCATCACGGGCGCGAGCCGCGGCATCGGCTACGGCATCGCGGAGGCCTTCGTCGCGCGCGGTGACCGTGTGTGCATCACGGGCCGCAACGAGGACGCCCTGAAGGAGGCCGTCGAGGCACTCGGTGCCGACCGCGTCATCGGCGTCGCCGGCAAGGCGCACGACCTGGCCCACCAGGCCACGGTCGTCGAGCGCACCATGGAGGCCTTCGGCCGCGTCGACTACCTGGTCAACAACGCCGGTACGAACCCCGTGTTCGGCCCGATGGCCGACCTGGACCTGGACGTGGCACGCAAGGTCTTCGAGACCAACGTCGTCTCGGCGCTCGGCTTCGCCCAGCTGACCTGGAAGGCCTGGCAGAGCGAGAACGGCGGCGCGATCGTCAACATCGCGTCCGTCGCCGGCATCGCCCCCTCGCCCTTCATCGGTGCGTACGGCATGAGCAAGGCCGCCATGATCAACCTGACCGTGCAGCTGGCGCACGAGTTCGCGCCCAAGGTGCGGGTCAACGCGATCGCGCCCGCCGTCGTGAAGACCAAGTTCGCGCAGGCCCTGTACGAGGGCCGGGAGGCGGAAGCGGCCGCGTCTTACCCGCTCGGCCGGCTCGGTATGCCCTCCGACATCGGGGGCGCCGCCGCCTTCCTCACCTCGACGCAGTCGGACTGGATCACCGGTCAGACCCTCGTCGTCGACGGCGGCATCTTCCTGAACGCCGGAGTGGGCTGACCGGAGCCCCGAGACGGGACGAACGGAGCATCGACGCGGGCGCTGATGGACGAAATCGGCGCCCGCGTCGACGTATGAAGACGTACAGCCAAATGACAACGTAGTCACAAACGCGCTGATCAAGTGCCCTGCCGGGAACACGGGTTCACCGGTGTGGCGCTGCGGTATGGTCTGCCGACCCTTGGTACGGCAGATCGAGGAGCATGCGCGTGTTCAACCGGAACCCATGTCTGCGGCAACTGGCGGCGGTCACGTCCATCACCCTGGTGGCCGGGTGCGGCGTCCTCACCTCGGCGTCGTCCGACGACAAGGGACCGATCGTCGTGGGCACCACCAGTGCCCCGAGCACGCTGGATCCGGCCGCCTCCTGGGACGGCTCCTGGGAGCTGTTCCGCAACATCTACCAGACACTGCTGAGCTACCCCTCCGGGGCGACCACGCCCGAGCCCGACGCCGCTCAGAGCTGTGGGTTCGCGGACACCTCGAACCTCGTGTACCGCTGCGAGCTGCGCGCCGACATGAAGTTCTCCGACGGCGATCCGCTGGACGCCCACGCCGTCAAGTACTCGATCGACCGGATCAAGAAGATCAACCTGCCCGGCGGTCCCGCCGGCCTCCTCGGCAGCCTCGACCGGATCCAGGTACTGAACGAGCGCGAACTCATCTTCCACCTGAACAAATCGGACGCGACCTTCCCGTTCGTCCTCGCCACCCCGGCCATGTCGATCGTCGACCCCGACGACTACCCCGCGCACTCGCTGCGCAAGGACGGCAAGGTCTTCGGGTCGGGGCCGTACAGCCTGCGCTCCTACGAGGAGGGCAAGCAGGCCGAACTCGTCAGGAACGACCACTACAAGGGATTCGCCGAGCTCAAGAACGACGCGGTCACGATCCGCTACTTCCAGGACTCGGGGCAGATGGTCGACGCCCTCAAGGACAAGAAGATCGACGTCACGTTCCGCGGCCTGGCCTCCAAGGACATCGTCTCGCTCCGGACCAAGGGAGCGGACGAGGGCCTTCAGCTCGTCGAGGGCGCGGGCATGGAGATCAGCTACCTCGTGTTCAACCCGAAGGATCCGTGGGCCAAGAAGCTCGCGGTGCGCAAGGCGGTCGCCCAGGTCATCGACCGTGCGGCGATCGCGCACAAGGTCTACAAGGACACGGTCGACCCGCTGTACTCCATGGTCCCCGCGGGCCTGACCGGTCACACCACGGGCTTTTTCGACGACTACGGGGACCCCAGTTCGTCCAAGGCACGGCAGATCCTCTCGCAGGCGGGCATCACCGAGCGCGTCCCCCTCACCCTCTGGTACACCACGGATCGCTACGGCTCCGAGACCGCCCCGGAGTTCCAGGAGATCAAGAGGCAGCTCGAGGACTCCGGTCTGTTCCGCGTGTCGCTCAACGGGCGCCCCTGGAAGACGTATGAGGAGGGCTACCGCAAGGGCGAGTACCCGGTGTTCGGGCGCGGCTGGTTCCCGGACTTCCCGGACGCCGAGAACTTCATCGCGCCCTTCGTGGGCCGGCAGAACGCGCTCGGTACGCCCTATCCGGCGCCCCGGATCACCGACACCCTGCTGCCCGCCTCGCGCCGCGAGAGCGACCGTGGAGCTGTGGTCAAGGAGTTTGAGGCGGCCCAGCAGATCCTCGTCGACGACGCACGGCTGCTGCCGCTGTGGCAGGGCAAGCAGTTCGTGGCGGCGAGCGAGGAGATCGCGGGCGGGGAGCAGGCCCTGGACCCCTCGACGATCATGATGATGTGGGAGCTGCACCGCAAGACCAGCTGGTAGGTCACGTGCAGGACCAGCTGGTAGGTCACGTGCAGGACCAGCTGGTAGGTCACGTGCAGGACCCGGCGGGTAGCCTGGTCCCACGGGGTGCGGGGCCGATTGTCAGTGGTCGCCTGTAGGTTCTGAGACCTGGAAGTGACCGCACATCGGAGGAACTTGACGTGACCGACACCGCCATGCTGCCCGAGTCCTGGCGCGGCGTACTGGGTGACGAACTGCAGCAGCCCTACTTCAAGGAGCTCACCGAGTTCGTCGAGGAGGAGCGCGCCAACGGTCCCGTCTACCCTCCGCGCGAGGAGGTCTTCGCGGCGCTGGAGGCGACTGCGTACGAGCGGGTGAAGGTGCTGATCCTCGGCCAGGACCCGTACCACGGCGAGGGCCAGGGCCACGGCCTGTGCTTCTCGGTCCGCCCGGGGGTGAAGACCCCGCCCTCGCTGCGCAACATCTACAAGGAGATGAAGGAGGAGCTGGGCACCCCGATCCCGGACAACGGCTATCTGATGCCGTGGGCCGAGCAGGGCGTCCTGCTGCTGAACGCGGTGCTGACCGTGCGCTCCGGTGAGGCCAACTCGCACAAGGGCAAGGGCTGGGAGAAGTTCACGGACGCGGTGATCCGTGCCGTGGCCGACCGGCCCGACCCGGCCGTCTTCGTCCTGTGGGGGAACTACGCGCAGAAGAAGCTCCCGCTCATCGACGAGAAGCGGCACATCGTCGTGAAGGGTGCGCACCCGTCGCCGCTCTCCGCGAAGAAGTTCTTCGGTTCGCGCCCCTTCACGCAGATCAACGAGGCGGTCGCCGGGCAGGGCCACGAGCCGATCGACTGGCGGATTCCGAACCTCGGCTGATCCGGGACCGAGACCGGAAGCGGCCCGGGCCGGGTGGGAGTCTCCGTCCGGCCGTCATCGGGGCGGCTCAGTGGTGTCCGGGGGCGCCTGAGCGTGATTGTCAGTGTGTCCGGTTAGCGTCGGAAGGGACAGCGACGAGCCTGGAGGACGCGGTGGCGGAGCAACAGGAGCAGGCGGCGCCGGACGCCATGATGACCCGGATCGGACAGGTCGTCATGCTGCACCACGGTGGCGACCGTGAGGAGGCTCGGGGGCGTTTCCTGGACCTGTGGGGGGAGATCGGCGAGGACGGCGACCCCCTGCACCGCTGCACCCTGGCGCACTACCTGGCGGACACGCAGGACGATCCCGCGGACGAACTGGCCTGGGACCTGAGGGCGTTGTCGGCGGCCGAGGAACTCACCGACGGCGACGTCGCCGAGCGCCACCGGTCGCTCGAGGCACGTGCGTTCTATCCGTCGCTGCATCTGAACCTGGCGGCCGACTATGTGAAACTCGGCCGCTCCGAAGCCGCCCGCAGCCATCTGCGCCGGGCACGCGGGGCGGTCGGAGCCCTCGGGAACGACCGTTACGGGGACGGCGTACGCGCGGCGATCGGCCGTCTGGAGCTGAGACTCGACGGGGAGGGCTCGTCGCGCGGAGGGCCGGGGGAAGGCCCGGGCACCGTCGAGGGGCCCGGGCCCTTCGGCGGGTCCGGGGGAGAGACCTTGGGGCCGCCGAGACAGCGCCCCTAGATCCTGCGGGCGCCGGTCGTGTCAATGCCCGTACGTGCCCTTGCAGATGACCGCCTCCGGACTGTCCGCCTTCCAGCCCCCGTACTTCCGGCCGAGGGCACACACATCCGTGCTGGTCGGCTGTTCGGGTGCGACGTCGGTGCGGGGTGCGGGCCGGTGGGGTCGTGGGTGCGGGTGTTGCTCGGGACCCGGGTGGTGCGAAGGGGCCTGCGGGGCGGCGGGCGCCGGGACGGGCGTACGGTGCGGCGCCGGAGCGCTCGGTGACGGCTTCCGGGACGGCCCGACGAGTTCCAGCGCCTCGCGCGCCGGCGCCTGCACGATCTGCGGCCCGGCCTTGCCGTCAGGACGCGGCGGCGACGGCCGGGACGGCGCGGTCGGCAGGGAGGAAGCGGGCGGTCGCTGGACGGTCACACAGCCGGAGAGCGCGGCGGTGGCCACGGTGACCAGGAGCGTTGCGGCGGTCGTCGTTCGTTGCACCCGCTCAACTCTGCTGCGTTCGGCTCGCTTTGGGGAGCGGACGAGCGGAGGTTGCCCCACACGGGTGATGCTTCCGCTCCTCCGGAGGGCGCCGCTGTCCGCGAGGTGACCCGAAGCCGAGTCACGCTGTCTCACTCACCCGTGGCGCCGTCGATCCGCTCCCGGATGAGATCCGCGTGACCGTTGTGACGCGCGTACTCCTCGATCATGTGGGTGTAGATCCACCGCACGTTGATGGGGTCCTTGGTGAACTTGCTCTCGCCCTCGCAGACATCGTCCAGCGCGAAACGAGCCGCGTTGCGCCGGGCGATCCCGATCTCGGCCTGCCAGGTGGCGTACGCCTCGTCCCAGGTGTCCGCCTCGGTGAGATGGAACTCGCCGTCCCGGTCCTCCTCGCTGTAGTAGATCGGCCCCGGATCGTCGCCCACCAGGACCTTGCGGAACCAGCCCCGCTCCACCTCCGACATGTGCCGCACCAGACCGAGCAGGGACAACTCGGAGGGCTCGACCGAGGCGGTCTTGAGCTGGGCGTCGTCGAGACCCGCGCACTTCATCTCGAGGGTCTCGCGGTGGTAGTCGAGCCAGCCCTCCAGCATGGACCGTTCGTCGGCGTGGGTGGCGGGTTCGGTGCGCTGCTTCGTCATGCCCGCATTTTCGTCGAGCGCACGGCCGTCCACCAGGGCTTTTCCTACGAACGCCGCCCTGGTCCCCAAGGCCGCTCCCGCGCTGTTCCCGCGAAGCTTCGACGGCATCGCCGACAGGCGGCCGCCGCAGCGGCCGTATGCTTCCGGCGAGGCCCGCGTCGGCAACTGAAGGAGACCCTGGTGAAGGTCGGCTGCATCGGACTCGGCGACATCGCGCAGAAGGCGTACCTGCCGGTGCTCGGCGTCCAGCCGGGGGTCGAGCTGCATCTGCAGACGCGGACGCCCGCGACCCTGGCCCGGGTCGGCGACAGCCTCCACCTGCCGCCGGAGCAGCGGCACACCGACCTGTCGGACCTGCTGGCGCAGAACCTCGACGCGGCCTTCGTGCACACGGCGACCGTCGCACACCCCGAGATCGTGACGCGGCTCCTGGAGGCGGGCGTGCCGACCTTCGTCGACAAGCCGCTCGCCTACGAACTCGCCGACTCCGAGCGTCTGGTGCGCCTCGCGGAGGAGCGGAACGTCAGCCTCGCCGTCGGTTTCAACCGGCGTCACGCTCCCGGGTACTCGCAGTGTGCCGATCACCCCCGCGAGCTGATCCTGATGCAGAAGAACCGGATAGGGCTGCCCGAGGACGTGCGCACGATGGTCCTCGACGACTTCATCCACGTCGTGGACACGCTGCGGTTCCTGGTGCCCGGGCCGGTCGACGACGTGACCGTGCGGGCCCGGGTCGAGGGCGGCCTGGTCCACCATGTCGTACTGCAACTCGCCGGGGACGGCTTCACGGCGCTCGGCGTGATGAACCGGCTGAGCGGTTCGGCGGAGGAGATCCTCGAGGTCTCGGGGCAGGACACCAAGCGTCAGGTGGTCAACCTCGCGGAGGTGATCGACCACAAGGGGCAGCCGTCGGTGCGGCGACGCGGGGACTGGGTGCCGGTGGCCCGGCAGCGCGGCATCGAGCAGGGCGTACTCGCCTTCCTCGACGCGGTGCGCGCGGGCAAGGTGCTCAGTGCCCGTGACGCGCTGGCGACTCATGAACTGTGCGAGCGGGTGGTACGAGCGGTTCAGGAGCGGTCCGCCGAGGCCTGAACGCCCGGAAGCCCTCCGTCGCGCACAGTGCCGCCATGATCAGCAGCGCCGCGTGCACCGGCCAGTCGCCGAACCGGACGTACGGGGTGACGCCGCGCGCGAGCGGTACGTCGTACACCACCGCCGCGCTCGCGTCCGTGCCGAGCCAGGAGCCGATCCGCTCGCCGCTCGGGCCGTACACGGCGGAGACCCCGGTCAGCGTCGCGTGCACCATCGGGCGGCCGGTCTCGGCGGCCCTCAGCGCGGCGAGCGAGGCGTGTTGCTCGGGGGCCCAGCTGTGCTGGAAGGTCGAGGTGGAGGACTGCGCGAGGAGAACCTCGGCGCCGTCCTGGGCGAGATGGCGGCTCATGTCGGGGAAGGCCGTCTCGAAGCAGATCAGCGGGCCGACACGCAGTCCGTGCCCGACGTTCATCACGACCTGCTCGGTGCCCTTCCTGCGGTCCTCGCCCGCCGCTTTCCCGACCGAGGTTGCCCAGCCGAGGAGGGAACGGGCAGGTATGTACTCGCCGAAGGGGACGAGCCGCATCTTGTCGTAGCGGTCGCCGGTCGGGCCCTGCGGTCCCACCAGGACGGAACTCTTGTAGATCCCGGGCCGGTCGGAGCGGTGCGCGTCGACGTTCGCCATGATGTCGGCGCCGGTCAGGCGGGAAAGCGCGGCGAGCCGGCTCGCCAGGTCGGGGCGGTCCGCGAGGTCGAAGCCGACGCTGCTCTCGCCCCAGACGACGAGGTCGGGGTCCTGTCCGGCGAGGGTGCGGGTGAGGGCCTCCTCGCGTGAGAAACGCGCCTCGGCGCTGTTCGCGCCGCCGATCACCCCGGGCTGCACGACGGCGATCCGGACCTGGCCCGTCACGTCCGGGCGCGGCGACCACACCCAGGTCGCCGAGGTCACGGCGGCCGTCGCGGCCAGTCCGGCGACGGCGGGCATACGGGACTCACGCACCGCGACCAGTACGGCGACCGCCACGTTGACGGCGACCACCAGGAAGCTGAGCAGCCACACCCCGCCGACCGACGCGAGCCGCAGCGCGGGCCCTACCTGCCACTGGCTCGACCCGAGCAGTCCCCAGGGCCCGCCGAGGCCCTGCCAGGACCGGACGAGTTCGACCATCAGCCACCCCGACGGCAGGACCAGGAGCGCGGCCCCGACCCGCCCCGCCGAGGGCACCCCGCCGAGGAACCGCCGGACGAGCCAGCCCCAGGGCGCCCACAGCGCGCCGAGCAGTGCCGCTATGACGACCGTGAACACATTGAGACTCGGCAGCAGCCAGTGGTGCACGGCCAGCATGAAGCCCAGCCCGCCGAACCAGCCGTCGTACGCGGCCCGCCTGCCCGTCGGGGCCGAGCGGGCCAGCAGGATCCACGGCACCAGGGCGACGTACGCGAACCACCACCACGAAGGGGCGGGGAAGGCGAGCATCGGCAGCGCGCCGGCCAGTGCGGCGACGATCGCGCGCCGCCACGGGGAAGCGAGCCAATGATCGGGCCCACTGCTCAGCCAACGCTCGGGCCAACGCTCGGGCCTCTTCATACAGGGCCTCCCTCCCCGGGGGATGCCTCCAGTGTGCGCGTCGGCGACGATCTCCGACAGAGGGCGTCCCGGCAGGGCTTTGCGGTCAGGGGGCGCTACTCGGGCGGCTTGCGGTCGGTGGCGTCCGGTCAGGTGGCGGCGGGTTCGCGGCTCGGCTGCGGAGCGCGGCGCCATTTCTCCTGGACGACGACCTCGCGCAGGCGCCAGCCGAGGTCCGTACGCACCAGTCCGAAGGCGTACCGGCCGCCGCACACGAAGTCGGGCGCGGTGGACCCACCGTCGTGGCCCGCGAACCGCATCGGATTGATGTAGTCCGCCTGGACCCGGGCCGTGTCGCCCGTTTCCTGGTCCAGCGCCCCGAACCGCAGCCGCCGGTTCACGATCAGATGCTGGCGCATGGGGAAGAGCTCCATGCTCTGCGCGAGCCATCCCGCGACCTCGTCGGCGCCGCCCTCGATACCTCCGGCCGAGCGGTAGTCGGCGTGTCCGTCCGGTGCGAACAGCCTCCGGTACGCCTCCCAGTCGCCGTCGTCGACGGCCACCGCGTACTCGGTGACGAGTCCGTCCACGGCGAATCGGTCCATCACGGTCGCGAGCTCTACACGCTGCGTCATCGGCTCAGTGTTGGCTACGGCGGGTGCGCAGCCAAGGGGCGTGCGCCAACAGGTGCATAACTCCGCCCCGTAAACAAAGGGAGTTGGTGCGGTTGGGCGATTTCTATACTGATCGGATGATCACCGTACCGCTCAGCGCGCTCGAAGTGGCCATGGTCCAAGCGGGCGCCCGAGCCGCAGACACGTTACGAGACACCACAGAGTTCGCCCTGCGTCTTGAAGACCTCGGTTACCTGCGACTCTGGTACGCCGAGCATCACCATTCTCCGGCCATCGGAGCGTTCCCGCCCGTCGTTCTGACCGCCCACGCGGCCGCGTTGACGTCGTCCATCCGTCTCGGCTCCGGGGGCGTTCTCGCTCCGAACCACGCCCCGATCATGCTGGCGGAGCAATTCGGCACGCTGTCCGCACTGCACGCGGGCCGGATCGACCTGGGCATCGGCCGCGGCCCGGGTACCTTCGACGATTCCACGGCGCGGGCCCTGCGCCGCGGGTCCGGTCCGGCAACGGACGACGAGTACCGCGACGACGTGTCGTCGACTCTGCGTTTCCTGGTGGACGAAGTCGCACTCAGCCCGCTCCCGGAGCCGTGGCTGCTGTCCTCGAGCACGGCCGGCGCCACGCTCGCCGCGGAACTCGGGCTGCCGGTCGCCTTCGCCCATCACATTCGTCCCGACAACACGCTGGCCGCGCTCAGCCACTACCGCGAACGTTTCTCCCCCTCCCGCTGGTGCGCGCGCCCGCGCGTGCTGATCTGCGTGGAAACGGTGTGCGCCGAGACGGATGAGGAGGCGGCCCGGCTGGCCGGCCCGATGGATGTCGTCAAGGCCGGACTCCTCAAGGGGCGGGGCGACATCCCCTTCCCCACGCCCGGAGAGGCAGCGACCCACTCGTTCACCGCGGAAGAGGTGCGGGCGCTGACGAGCTTCCGTGCCCAACAGGCACACGGCTCACCCGAGACCGTTGCGAAACACCTGACGGACCTGGTGGACCTGACGGGTGCGGACGAACTCATGCTCGTGACGCCCCTCTACGCGTTGGCCGACCGATTGAGGTCGTACGAACTCGTCAAGCAGCACGTCATGGAGGAACCTCGTGCCGACGGACGACGTTCATGAAGCATGGCTGTGATCTACAAGACCACGATGACGCCCAGCAAGCTGGAGCTCCTTACCGCCTGGCTTCCCAGGCAGCCGTGGTACATCGGCATGGCGAGTGAGCCGCATCTGACCAAGGCCGGTGGCTTCCGGCTCGATGATCCGCAGGGGGAGGTGGGAATCGAGTTCATGGTGGTCACGGACACCTCCGGCGAGCGACCGCGCTCCTACCACGTGCCGCTCAGCTACCGCGGGGCGCCGCTCGACGGAGCCGATCGGGGGCTCATCGGCACGTCCGAGCACGGGGTGTTGGGAAGGCGGTGGGTGTACGACGGGACCCATGACCCGGTCCTCGTCGCTCAACTACTCGATCTCCTCCAGGGCCGCGCCGTGCCGCAGGCGCAGAGCGAGACCAACACCCCGGCCCCCTCCGTCACGAGCTACTTCACGGGGGTCGGCTTCTCAACCGTGATCACGTCGGCAGTCGTCGACGACAGACAGCACGGCACCGCCATCGTGGTGGAAACCAAGGAAGAAGCCGGGCCGCACAGTCAGTCGGCGGGCGCCGTGACCATCGACGTGATGCGTGTCCTCCGGCCCGACACGCAGGTTTCCCAGGCCCATGCGGCCCGGGCGGCCCGAGGACATGTCGTTGCCGACTGGCGCTCGAAGAACGGCGACGAGAGCCGCGGTCTGTTTGTCGTCCTGCGCGACACAGCTCGTTGACCGGACTCCCCGGCGCCGACCGTAGTCCCCCTCTCCCCCTCTCCCCCTCTCCCATCCGTCCCGACCGGACAGAGACCGCGGCTGCCTACGCCTGGTGCTGGCCGTACCCCGCTCGCCCACTCGGTCGCGCGTCGGCCAAGGGGTGGTCAAGACCGCGCATCCTGGAACTGTCGCGTATTGACCTTGCGTTCCGCCCGGAGTTGGATCTTGCCTGCCCGTGCGGGTGTGCGGGTGTGCGGGTGTGCGGGTGTGCGGGTGTGCGGGTGTGCGGGTGTGCGGGTGTGCGGGCGGTGAGAGAGGTACGACGGTGGCTGGTGACGCCCGCGACGGGCTGATACGCGTGGTGTATCTGGAGCGGATGTCCGCGCTGATGATGGCCGCGGGCGCGGTGCTGTCCGAAGGCGTGCTGCTCGCGCTGCTCGGCACGGCTCACCACCGCGAGATGCTGAGGGTGGGATCGGTCGCGATCGTTTTCGTGTCCGTGGTGCTGCTGCCGATGTGTCTTCGTCTCCCCGCCCGGCTGCGCCGCACCTACGACGATGCCGCGCCGATCGAGAGCGTCGCCGCACCGCGCGACGGGCAGGACGCGGTGCGGCGGCTGTCGCTGTGGCGCACGGCGGGATTCGTGGGTGCCCTGGCCTGCTGGCTGCTGTTCATCGGCCTGACGTCCCATCAAGTGATGCCGCCGATCATGCTGGTCACGCTTGCCCTGGCCCAGTGGGCGCGGTCCCGGGCGACCGCGAGCTGGGAGCGCGCGAACGGGGCCGTGCTGTGGCAGGGCGTCCCCGGTCTGCGGGGCTCGGGACGCCGCGTGTTCCGCGTGCCGTCCGGCGCTGCGGACCCCGTCGCCTAGGACGCATCCATGAGGACGTGTCCATCGGATCGAGGACGTGTCCATCGGATCGCCGAGGAGCCGCAGCGATCTCGCCGTCGAGATCAGCCGGGACGGCTTCGGCCGGGCGTCACCTCGGACGAGGGCGTGTTGGCGCACCTTCACCCCTTGCCCGGCGGTGCGGCCTTGATCGTAGAGTGATCGAGGACCAGTACGGGCTCGCTACGGACCCGGGTTGCCCGTTCGCCATCAGGAGGCACGTATGACACGCCACGTCACCGTCGTCACGGGCGGCAGCCGGGGGATCGGTGCCGCGACGTGCGCGCGTCTCGCGGCGGACGGCCACGACGTGGCGGTGGGGTACGTGAGCGACGGCGCCGCCGCGGAGCGGACCGCGAGCGCCGTCCGCGCGGCGGGGGCCCGCTGCGTCACGGTACGCGTGGACACCTCCGACGAGGACGACGTCGAGCGGCTCTTCGACACGGCGGCGGACCGGCTCGGGCCGGTGACGGGCTTGGTGAACAACGCCGGCGTGACCGGTCCGCTCGGCAGGCTCGCGGACGCCGACCCCGCCGATCTACGGCGCGTGGTGGACGTCAACCTGCTGGGCACACTGCTGTGTTCGCGACGGGCCGCCCGGTCCATGGCGGCCTGGGGGAGCGGCGTCATCGTCAATGTGTCCTCGACGGCGGCCACACTCGGCAGCCCCGGTGACTTCGTCCACTACGCGGCCACCAAGGCCGCCGTCGACGCCCTGACGGTGGGCCTCGCCAAGGAACTCGGCCCGGACGGCATCCGCGTCAACGCGGTCGCACCCGGCATGATCGCCACGGAGATGCACGCCACCAGCGGAGATCCGGGCCGCGCCGAGCGCGCCGCCTCGTCGATTCCGCTGCGCCGCGTCGGTCAGGCCGAGGAAGTAGCCGCGGCCATCGCGTGGTTGATGTCGCCCGATGCGTCGTACACGACGGGGGCGGTGTTGCGGGTGTCCGGGGGGCGGTGAGCCCCGACAAGGGTGCCGGTCATCGGCCCTTGGACTTCGTGCAGGTCCCCATGCCCGATCTCACGCGGCCTCGACGACCTCTCCGCGTATCGCTTCCGCCCACTTCACGACCAGCAGCTCGTACTCCGCGCGCTCCTGCGCGGAAAGGGAGCCGCCCGCGCGCATCCACAAGGCGCGGATCTGTTCGTTCAGCGCTGCAGCGGACCGCACGGAACCAGAGGACATTAAATCGGGGGACATGCGCACCAGCCTAGGGGCAAGGACTGACACTGCGCTACCGGGCGGCTACTCATCCCGTATGCGGTTCGTCACGGCCGACGCGGAGTGACGCGAACGGGCCCAGTCCATCCGTGCGGCGGCACGCCGGCCCCGATGCCGAACGCCCCGGAAGACCTCGTCGACGGCGGCCGGATCGTCGGTCGGAGGCGCGCCGTCACCCGACTTCCGTCGGCGCGGCCGGGATCCGCTCACTGCCGCTCGGCCCAGGCGCGTGACCAGTCCAGCAGCGGTCCCATCGCGGTGACCAGGTCGTCGCCGAGCGCGGTGAGGTGCCACGCCGGCTGCGCCGCCGTCGCTGTCGACGAGGCGATGCCCGTCTCGCGCAGTTCCGTGAGGCGCGTGGACAGGACGCTGGAGGACATGTCGTCACAACGGCGCTGGAGGTCCCGGAAGCCGATCGGCGCGCCGTTGTCGTGCAGTTCCCAGATGATCCGTAGCGTCCAGCGCCGGCCGAGCAGATCCAGCGCCGCCATGACGGGACGACCGGTGGCCGAGCCGCGGACGGGGCGGCCGGGGGCGGGAGCGTCCGAGTCCTGATGGGGGCTGCCGGGAGCCGAGGCGTTCGTGCCTTGAGCCGGGGTGTCCATGCCTTCGAAAGGGCCCCCGGGGCCCGGACGGCCCCGCCTCGGAATGCCGGAAGCCGAATCGTTCGGTGCGGGTGTCGTGCCCAAGTGAGTACCTCTCGCTGGGAGTCGCTCACCTCCCACCCTTGCGCTTCGATTTCAGAAGCGCAAGGGTGCGATCCATGAAGCAACGCATCGACGGCGTCACGCCGCCCTACGAGCCCGAGACCGACCGCGCGTTGCACCGGTGGATGCCGCCCGGTGTCGCCCGCGAACCCCTGATGCTGTTCAAGGTGCTGGAGCGCCACCCGGAACTCGCCTCACGCATGCGGGCACTGGGCGCCGGCCTCCTCGTCCACGGCCTGCTGGGCGACGCCGACCGAGAACTCGTCATCGCCCGCGTCGCCGCCCGCTCCGGATGCGCGTACGAATGGGGCGTCCACATGGCGACGTACGCCGAGACGGCCGGACTCACCCCGCGGCAGGTGACGCTCACGGCGACCGGCGGACCCGGCCACCCGGTCTGGTCCGACCGGCAGGCGGCGCTGCTGCGTGCCGTCGACGAGCTGCACGACACGGCCCGGGTGAGCGACGCGGCCTGGAGCGGACTGCGGGAGCACCTCGACGAGCCCGAAGTCCTCGAGCTGCTGGTCCTCGCGGGCTGGTACCGCACGATCGCGTACGTCGCCAACGGCGCGCGGATCGAGCCGGAACCCTGGGCGCTCGCCCTCCCCGGGACGGACCGCTCGGGCGCCTGAGGGGTGGTGAGCCGTCAGCCCGCGGACTGGGCCGGTCAGCCCGCGGACTCGGCCGCGTGCGGGCTCAGCCCGCCGGTCGAGACCAGCGCGATGATGACGATACCGAGCGCGATCCGGTACCAGACGAACGGCATGAAGCTCTTGTGCGAGATGAACTTCATGAACCACGCGATGACGGCGTATCCGACCGCGAACGCGATCACCGTCGCGAAGATGGTCGGCCCCCACGCCACATGTCCGTTCGCGGTGGCGTCCTTGACCTCGAAGGTGCCCGAGGCGAGCACGGCCGGCATCGCGAGGAGGAAGGAGTAACGGGCCGCCGCGGCGCGGGTGTAGCCCATGAAGAGGCCGCCGCTGATGGTCGCGCCGGACCGGGAGACGCCGGGGATCAGGGCCATCGCCTGGCAGAGGCCGTACAGCAGGCCGTCCTTGACGTTCAGGTCCTCGAGTACCTTGCGCTGCTTGGGCGCACGGTGCTTCCCGCCGGTCTCGTCACGCGCCGCGAGCCGGTCGGCGATGCCGATGACCACGCCCATGACGATGAGCATCGTCGCGGTGATCCGCAGATCGCGGAACGGGCCCTCGATCTGGTCCTTGAGTGTCAGGCCGAGTACGCCGATGGGTATGGAGCCGACGATGACCAGCCAGCCCATCTGGGCGTCGTGGTTCCGGCGCATCTCCTTGTTCGTGAGTGAGCGGGACCACGCCGCGAGGATCCGGCCGACATCCTTGCGGAAGTAGATCAGTACCGCCGCCTCCGTGCCGAGCTGGGTGATCGCGGTGAAGGCCGCTCCGGGGTCCTCCCAGCCGGAGAACGCCGCCGTCAGGCGCAGATGCGCACTGGAGGAGACGGGAAGGAATTCGGTCAGCCCCTGGACGAGTCCGAGGATGAGGGATTCAAACCAAGACATGAAGTGAGGTGGTCCAAGCGCTGATCGGAAAGGGGCGACGGGCACGCCGAGCCGCTGTGGGCGGTGATCACGGGTGTTGGTCAGCGTAACGTCCCCCAAGGACGGCTCTGCCACAGGGGGTTTCGTGCGCAGACAGTGCGCGGGCAGTGGGCGGACGGCGGGCAGGCGGGCGGTGACGGTCCTGTGCCGACCTGGTGGGCAGCGTTGTCCACGGTGCGACCGGGGTGTTGACCTGCCGCTGGACCGGCACATACGTTGCAGCAGAGGAGAAAGCGCTTGCTGTCGCCGGTTCGGCTTCGGTGACACCATGCGTTGGCCAACGTCTGACGTCACGTCCGATGGAGCGCTGATCACGTACATGAGTAAGAGCACCGAGTCCGCCCCCAACCGCCCCGCGACCCCGTTCGAGGGCCGCCGTATCCGGGCCGCCGTCATCGGTACGGGCGCCATCGCGCGCGGGAGCCATGTTCCCGCGCTCGCCCGGCTCGCCGAGGAGGGCGAGACGGAGATCGTCGCCGCGGTCGACATCGCGGAGGACGCCGTCCAGAAGTTCTGCGCCGAGGCGGGCATCCCGCACGCGTACACCGATCTGGACCGCATGCTGGATGAGCAGCGGCCGGACCTGGTCGCGATCTGCACCCCGCCGACCCTGCACCGGGACCAGGCAGTCGCCGCGCTGCGCGCCGGGGCCTGGGTCTGGTGCGAGAAGCCGCCGGTCCTGACGCTCGCCGACTTCGACGCCGTCGAGGCGGAGGAGGGGAAGGACGGGGGCCCGTACGCGGCCATCGTCTTCCAGCACAGGTTCGGCTCGGGGTCCCGGCACGTGCGGCGCCTCATCGCCGAGCGGACCATGGGCCGCCCGCTCGTGGCGCACTGCCAGACCACCTGGTACCGCAATGCCGAGTACTACGCCGTGCCCTGGCGCGGGCGCTGGGAGACCGAGGGCGGCGGGCCCGCGATGGGACACGGCATCCACCAGATGGACCTGCTCCTGGACCTGATGGGGCCGTGGAGCGAGGTGCGGGCCATGGCCGGGCGCCTGGTGCACGACGTGGAGACGGAGGACGTCTCGACCGCCCTCGTCCGCTTCGAGAGCGGCGCGCTGGCCACGATCGTCAACAGCGTCCTGAGCCCGGACGAGGTGAGCCGCATCCGTATCGACTGTAAGCGCGCCACCGTCGAGCTCACGCATCTTTACGGCCACAGCAACGACAACTGGCGGATCACCCCGGCCCCCGACGTGTCCGGCGAGGACGTGGCGGCCTGGCGGGACTTCGGAGCGGACGTACCCAGCTCGCATCTGGAGCAGTTGCGGGAGCTGGTCGCGAGCATGCGCGCGGGGGAGCGGCCGCGCAGCAGCGGCGCCGACGGGCGGACCAGCCTGGAACTGATCACCGCGCTCTACAAGTCGGCGTTCACCGACACGACCGTCCGCGCGGGGGAGGTCGGGCCCGGGGACCCGTTCTACACGGCCCTGCACGGGGGCGCGCCGGGCTGGGCGCCGCCCGCCGCGTCCACCGGCGAGTCCGCGTCCACCGCGAGCCAGGAGGCGTCGGCATGACCGAGCCCGCGCAGGGTGCGCTGCGTATCGTCCACGCCCATGGTGATCGCATCACGATCAGCGACACGACCACCGGCGTGGAGCTGTTGAGCTACGTCTATCGGCCCGAGACGGCCTGGGAGGCTCCCAAGCCGTATCTGCACCCCCTCAGGACGCTGGCCGGCGACATCGTCACGGACTACCGGCCCAACGACCACCGCTGGCACAAGGGCCTCCAGATGACGGCCTCCCACCTGTCGGGCTCCAACCTGTGGGGCGGCAACACGTACGTCCACGGGGAGGGATACCTCGAACTCCCTGAACGTGTCGGGTCGATGGCGCACGCCGGCTTCGACGAGGTGGTCTCGGACGGGCGCCGCGCGGTCATCGCCGAGCGCCTCACCTGGCATCCGTACGACGGTGAGCTGTGGGCCGAGGAGGAGCGCCGCGTCGAGGTGCACGACGTCGATCCCGCGTCGGGTTCCTGGGCGCTGACCTGGACGACCGCGGTCACCAACCGGCGGGACGAGACGCTGCGCTTCGGCAGCCCGACCACCGCGGGTCGGGAGATGGCCGGCTACACGGGCCTGTTCTGGCGCGGACCGCGCGCCTTCCGGGACGGCCGGATCATCGGGCCCGACTCCGAGGGGCCCGGCCTCATGGGGCGGCAGGCGCCCTGGCTCGCGTACTCCGGCGAGCACGACGGCGCCGACGGCCACGCGACCCTCGTCTTCGCGCACGCCCCCGAGAACGACCACACCGGGGAGGCGGGCGCCCACCCGGCCCACTGGTTCGTGCGCAACGATCCGTTCGCCGCCGTCGCCCCCTCGTTCGCCTTCTTCGACGAGCTCGAACTCGCCCCCGGCGACACCCTCACCCGACGCTACCGCGTCGTCGTGGCCGACGGGGCCTGGGAACGCGAGGAGGTCGCCAAGTACCTGGAGGAGCACTCGTGGTGAGCGGCGCGCACGAGACCCCGGTGTTCAGCGGGCTGCCGGGCGCCGTCGCCGTCTCGCACCTCTGCGTGTACGACTGGCCCGCCGCCGACGGGGTCTCCGGCGGGACCCCCCATCTGCACCTGACCTGTTCGGAGGCGTACGTCGTCACCGGCGGGCGCGGAGCGGTGCAGACGCTGACGACGTCCGGGTACGAGGTCACGCCGCTCGAATCCGGCACGGTCGCGTGGTTCACACCCGGCACCATCCACCGCCTGGTCAACGAGGACGACCTGCGCATCACCGTCCTCATGCAGAACAACGGCCTGCCCGAAGCGGGTGACGCCGTGCTCACCCTGCCTCCGGAGTACCTGACCGACCCCGAGACGTACGCGGCCGCGACGGTCATCCCGGCCGACGCGCCCGAGGAGGAGCAGGAGCGGGTCGCCCGGGCCCGGCGGGACCTCGCCCTGGAGGGCTACCGGGAGCTGCGCGCGGCGGACGGGCCCGAGCCGCTCGCCGCGTTCCACCGGGCAGCGGCCGCGCTGGTGCGACCCCGGCTCGCCGAGTGGCGCGAGCGGTGGCGGCGCGGTGCCGAGGCCGCCACCGCGGCCACGGGAGAGCAGCTGGACCGGCTGGAGGGGGGCGACGTCTCCCACCTCGCCGACGCCCTCGTACGGGCCGAACAGCCGTCCGCGCACGGCAAGTTCGGGATGTGCGGACGCCTCGACGTCTACAAGGGGACCAATTAGCCCCTACGGGGGTTCTTCTCCGGGCCCGCGCCACCACAGGCCCGTCCCTACGCCACCGCAGGCCCAGTCGCCGTCCAGCCCGGGGTCTGCGGGTGGGCCGTCAGGTGTCCGTGCTCGACCACTTCGCCGCACTCCCGGCACACGACCTGCGGGACCAGCTCATGGCCGCAGGTGTGCTCCAGCACCATGGGACGGAAACCGTCCTCCTGGAGATGGCGGTCGCCCCACGCCATCAGCGTGTGCAGCACCGGCTCAAGTTCCAGACCGGCCTGGGTGGGCCAGTACTCGTAGCGCTTCGGGCGGTCGCTGTACTCGACCTTCTCCAGTACGCCCGCGTCGACGAGCCGTTTCAGACGGGCGGTGAGCACATCGCGCGGTGCGCCGATGTTGCGGACGAGCTGGTCGAAGCGGGTGGCGCCGAGCGACACCTCGCGCAGTACCAACAGGGAGTACTTCTCGCCGACGAGAGCGAGTGTGTCGGCGATCGAGCAGGGGCGGGCGTCCTTCATGCCACCAGTCTAGGGGGTGGGTTGGTTTGTCCAACTCACTGGGTTACTCTTGAGTCACCTAGTGAGTTTGGAAAACAAACTTGGTGAGTCTGGAGATCAAACATGCGTGACGCCGTCATCGTCGAAGCCGTACGCACCCCCATCGGCAAGGGCAAGCCGAACGGCTCCCTCGCCCACGTCCACCCCGTGGAGCTCCTCGCCCACACACTGCGCACCCTCGTCGAGCGCTCCGGAGTCGATCCGGCGCTGATCGACGACGTCATCGGCGGGACCGTCAGCCAGGTGGGCGAGCAGGCCGCGAACATCACCCGGTACGCGGCGCTCTCGGCGGGCTTTCCCGAGGCGGTGCCCGCCACCACCGTGGACCGCCAGTGCGGCTCGTCCCAGCAGGCCGTGCACTTCGCGGCCCAGGGTGTCCTGTCGGGGGCGTACGACATGGTCGTCGCCTGCGGTGTGGAGTCGATGAGCCGTGTGCCCATGGGCTCGAACGTCCGAGGCACCGAGGATCCCTTCGGACCCGGGATCGCGGTGCGCTTCCCGGAGGGCCTGGTGCCACAGGGCATCAGCGCCGAACTCATCGCCGCCAAGTGGGGACTGTCGCGCGCGCAGCTGGACGCTTTTGCGGCGGGCTCGCACCAGAAGGCGGCCACGGCCTGGGACAACGGCCTCTTCGACGCCGAGGTCGCGCCCCTGGAGTCCGTGACCCGCGACGAGAGCGTCCGGCCCGCCACCACCACGGAGATACTCGCCGGACTCAAGCCCGCCTACTACGCCCCGGCCTACGCCGAGCGCTTCCCGCAGATCGACTGGTCCGTCACGGCGGGCAACGCGAGCCCGATCAACGACGGCGCGTCGGCCGTGCTGATCACGTCGAGCGAGACCGCGGCCAGGCTCGGCCTGCGCCCGCTCGCCCGCCTGCACAGTTTCGCCGTCACCGGCTCCGACCCGCTGCTGATGCTCACGGGCGTCGTCCCGGCCACCGAGAAGGTGCTCCGCAAGGCGGGGCTCACCCTCGGCGACATCGACCTCTTCGAGGTGAACGAGGCCTTCGCGAGCGTCGTCCTGAGCTGGCAGCAGGAGACGGGCGCGGACCTGTCCCGGGTCAACGTGCACGGCGGGGCGATCGCGCTCGGCCACCCGCTCGGCGCGAGCGGCACCCGGCTGACGACCACCCTCGTGCACGCGATGCGCGAGCGCGGAGCCCGCTACGGGCTGCAGACGATGTGCGAGGCGGGCGGACTCGCCAACGCGATGGTCATCGAGGCCGTGTAATCGCGGACGGCCCGGGTCCTGCGGGGTTCCCGGGAGCCGCCGTGCCGGAGGCTGATCAGTGTCCGCGCAGGTGGTGGCGCTTGCGCCAGGCCACCACCGCGCCGACCAGGGCCGGCAGCGCGATGAAGCCCATGGCGATCAGGAAGGCGGGGGAGGTCGGCGCCGAGGCCCGGGCCCCCGCGACGGCGTACGCGGCGGTGTTCGGGATCGATCCCAGGGCGGTGGCGAGGAGGAACGGCAGCCAGCCCATGCGGGAGACGGCCGCGCAGTAGTTCGCCGCCCAGAAGGGCACGCCGGGGAACAGCCGGGCCATCATCATCGTACGGAAGCCGTGCCGGCTGAGCTGTCCGTCGGCCGCCTTCAGCCAGCGGGCGCGCAACAGCGGGCGCAGCGCGTCCTGCCCGAGGATCCGGCCGAGCCCGAACGCCACGCCGGCACCGAGCACCGTGCCCGCGAGCGCGGTGCCTAGGCCCAGCTGCGAGCCGAAGAGCGCGCCCGCCGCGAGATTGAGCAGCGGCCGGGGCACGAACGCCACCGTGCACAGTCCGTACGCCACCGCGAACACCACGGCCGCCGCGGCGCCGCTGAGCTGTGGCGGCCAGCCGTCGGAGAGCAGCCGCTGCGGTTCGAAGAGCAGCACGCTCGACGCGGCCGCCGCGAGCAGCACCAGCAGCAGGGAGAGCCGGGACCAGGGCGAGAGCAGGACTCTCGTGCAACGGGCGGCGAGGCCCGTGGGTGTGGAGACGGCGAACTCCGCGGCGAGGGAGAGCTCAGCGACGGGAGCCGGGGGAACGGCTGTGGCGGTGCCCCCAGAGCGGGTGGTGGCATCGAGCATTCGGCGACAGTAACCGACCCGTGTGTGTGATCGCCGTATGGTTCGTCTCATGGGCGTCACAGCTTCCGGAACGTCGGGTGCGCGGTTCGAGGTGCCGAACAGTTCCCTCGCGGACACCGTGCTGGAACGACTCACCGTCACCTACGGCGCGGCGGCCGATTCGGAACGGGCCGTGTCCATGCGCGCGTACATGAAGGACGTCGCCCCCTTCCTCGGTCTGACCACGCCCGATCGACGCGCGCGGTCCCGCACGGTCCTCCTCGGAACGGCGGCCCCTGAAGAGGCCGATTGCATCGCCGTGGCCCTGCGCTGCTGGGCGTTGCCGGAGCGCGAGTATCACTATTTCGCCGTCGACTACCTGCGCCGCCATGTGAGGCAACTCTCTTCCGGTTTCCTCCCGGTGACGCGCCATCTCGTCGGCACGGTCTCCTGGTGGGACACCGTCGACGCACTCGCCGCCCACGTGGTGGGAGGCCTCGTGGCCGCCGATCCGAAGCTGAAGAGCGACATGGACGCGTGGATCGAGGACGACGACCTGTGGGTCGCCCGTACGGCCCTGCTCCACCAGCTCCGTCACAAGGAGACGACCGACACCGAGCGGCTCTTCGCCTACTGCGTACGGCAGTGCGGACATCCCGACTTCTTCGTCCGCAAGGCGATCGGCTGGTGTCTGCGCGAGTACGCGAAGACGGACCCGGAGGCGGTACGGGCCTTCGTGTCCCGGGAACAGGGGCGGCTCGCGCCCCTCTCCGTACGTGAGGCGCTCAAGAACATCGGCCCCTGACGCACCGGCAGAAACACCCGTCACACCCGCCCTCGTGGCGGGAAAAACCATTCGACGTGGCCGGATACGTCGGCGATGATCGCCTCATGTTCCGGTACGCCTTCCTCCTCGCAGCATCCGCAGTCGCGGATGCGCCGAAGGCTGCCGTCCCGATCATCGTGGCCGCCGTCGACGGCGCCCGAAGCTGACCCTTCCCGGATCGTCCGGCGGACCCCGCAGGGGGAGGGTCGGCAAGTCCTTGGGGTCCCCGTCCCGGCCGCTGAGCGCCGGGGCCATCACTCAGCTCCGCTGACACTGAAGAGGCTTCGAGGTATCGCCATGCCCAAGACGGCATACGTCCGCACCAAACCGCACCTGAACATCGGCACGATGGGTCACGTCGACCACGGCAAGACGACCCTGACCGCCGCCATCACCAAGGTCCTCGCCGAGCGCGGCTCCGGCACGTTCGTACCGTTCGACCGGATCGACCGGGCGCCGGAGGAGGCCGCGCGCGGCATCACCATCAACATCGCGCACGTCGAGTACGAGACCGACACCCGCCACTACGCGCACGTGGACATGCCGGGTCACGCCGACTACGTCAAGAACATGGTCACCGGCGCGGCGCAGCTCGACGGGGCGATCCTCGTCGTCTCCGCGCTCGACGGGATCATGCCGCAGACCGCCGAGCACGTGCTGCTCGCCCGGCAGGTGGGCGTCGACCACATCGTCGTCGCCCTGAACAAGGCCGACGCGGGCGACGAGGAGCTGACCGACCTCGTGGAGCTGGAGGTCCGCGAGCTGCTCTCCGCGCACGGCTACGGGGGCGAGTCCGTACCCGTCGTACGGGTGTCCGGTCTCAAGGCGCTTGAGGGCGACTCCCGTTGGACGGCGGCGATCGACGCGCTGCTCGACGCGGTGGACACGTATGTGCCCATGCCCGAGCGGTACCTCGACGCGCCGTTCCTGTTGCCGGTCGAGAACGTGCTCACGATCACCGGGCGCGGGACGGTCGTCACGGGCGCGGTCGAGCGCGGCACGATCCGGGTCGGCGACCGCGTCGAAGTGCTCGGCGCGGCCGTCGACACGGTGGTCACCGGCCTGGAGACCTTCGGCAAGCCCATGGACGAGGCTCAGGCCGGGGACAACGTGGCGCTGCTGCTGCGCGGGGTGCCCCGCGACGCCGTACGCCGCGGGCACATCGTCGCCGCGCCCGGCAGCGTCGTGCCCAGTCGCCGTTTCTCGGCCCAGGTGTATGTCCTGTCGACGGGCGAGGGCGGTCGTACGACACCCGTCTCCACCGGGTACCGGCCGCAGTTCTACATCCGCACCGCGGACGTGGTCGGTGACGTCGACCTCGGCGAGCGGGCGGTGGCCCGGCCCGGCGACACCGTCACGATGACGGTCGAGCTCGGGCGCGAGGTGCCGCTGGAGCCGGGGCTCGGCTTCGCGATCCGCGAGGGCGGCCGGACGGTCGGCGCGGGGACGGTGACCTCGGTGGGCTGACGGCCGAGGGGCAGGACGAGGGTGCCCGTCCCGCTGCGAGGGTGCCGAGGGTGCCCGCTCCCGCTACGAGGGGAGCGGGCACCGACTCGTACCGACCGCCGTCGGAGAGGCCGCGGCCCGCGCGGCGGTCAGGCAGCGCTGACAGTGCTCCTGGAAGGGGCGGCACAATGGACCCGTGGACGAGCCGATACCCGTGACCCGGGCCGTGGATCATGGAACCGCCAAGCTGATGCCGGACGTGGACCGGAGGCGGGCCTGGCTGCTCACGGTCGACGGCGCACCGCAGTCGTACGTCGATCTCGACGAGCCGACCCATCTGGAGTTCGAGTACGCCCGACGGCTCGGGCACGTCCTGGACACGGTCGTGGAGTCGGGACGGCCCCTTGACGTGCTCCACCTCGGCGGCGGAGCCCTGACGCTGCCCCGCTATGTGGCCGCGACCCGCCCCGGCTCACGGCAGGACGTGGTGGAGGCCGACCTGGGCCTGCTGGAGCTGGTCGGCGAGTACCTGCCCGTACCCGAGGACGCGGGCATCACGCTGCACGGCGCGGACGCGAGAGGCTGGCTCGAATCCGCCGCGCCCGCCTCCGCCGACATCGTGATCGCGGACGTCTTCGGCGGCGCGCGCGTCCCGGCGCACCTGACGTCCACGGCGTACGCGCGCGCCGCCGCGCGCGTGTTGCGCGAGGACGGCGTCTATCTGGCCAACCTCGCCGACGCCGCGCCTTTCGTCTTCCTGCGCTCCCAACTCGCCACGTTCGCGACCGTGTTCGAGGAGCTGTCCCTGATCGCCGAACCCGGTGTGCTGCGCGGCCGGCGCTTCGGCAACGCGGTGCTCGTGGCCTCCCACCGCCTGCTCGACACGGCCGTCCTCGCCCGCCGCACGGCCGCCGACGCCTTCCCGGCGCGTGTCGAAAGCGGCGCGGCGCTGCGGGAGTTCATCGGCTCCGCCGTACCTGTGCGCGACGAGGACGCGGTTGCCTCACCCGAGCCGCCCGGCGGTGCCTTCAGCATCGGCTGACCGGAGCTCGACCCCCGCCACCGGTGACCCCTGGGCCACCGGCTTGGTCCGCCGGTTCAGATTCCGTAAGTCCGGCACGCACAACACCGCCGCTGTGACCACGACGACCAGCGCCGAACAGCCCCACAGGGCGGTCGTACGCCCGAGGGCAGCTTCCGCCGGGGCCGCCAGGGCGGTGGCCAGCGGGACCATCGCGATCGGACCGAACCAGTCGTACGCCGGGACGCGGGAGAGATTGTCCTCGGGGATCTCCTGGTGCAGCGAGCAATACCTCTTCAAATGCAACCTCACCACTATTGGCCCTCTGACTCTGGCCGGGACGTGTGAGGGGAAACGCTTCGCGGGGCCGACCGTGGCTGCCAGTGCGAAGCAGCGACCGTCGGAACGGTTCCGGTCGGAACCGCGTTGAAGTCGGCGGGCGACCATGATCGCGGTCCCCCCGGTCGGAGGGGGAGGGTCTGTGCACACCAGCACGGTGCCGGACAACCCGGCGCAGCGGCGCGTCGAGGAAGTCCTGGCGGAGCCGACGGGATCGGGCGTGGAGGCCGGGGCGCAGGTGGCGGCCTGGCGCGACGGCGAGTTGGTGGTCGACGCGTGGGCGCGGACGGCCGACGTCGCCGAGGGGCGGCCGATGGGGCCGGATGAGCGAGGACGAGGTGGCCGCCGCGCTGGTTGCGGCCGGTGCTTCCGGCCCTCGCCCGTCTGCACCGGTGGCGCCCTTGTGGACACCGTTGCCGGGCATTGGAGGCGCTGCGGGGATCGTCTCCGAGGTGGAGTGGGTCCGAGGGCAGTTCGGGGCTGCCTTGCGACCGAGACCAGTTGAGCCTCCTTCCTTGATTGGGAGGGGGCTCGCTGACGTGTGGGTTGGTGGCCTGGTCGATGGTGGACGGGAGGGGAACAGGCGCCTCGTCCCAGCGGGATAGAACATTCCCTACGGCGCGGGCGCGCGCCGCCTGAGAAGGGGGTGTTCCGTAGCGCGCAGGGCCGAAGCCAGCTCGGAGGCTCGCTATTCTGCCTCGGCGTGTCCCTCGCCGAGGCAGGCGCCGGCTGCTGTTTGAATCGTCATATGTCTAAGCGTGACGACGCAGCCCTGTTCGGCAACCGATTCTTGACCATGCCCGCTCCCTCGGAGACCTTCCCCCTGGAAGGCATGGCTGCGACGGACGCAATGAGGCTGCTGGATGTGGACCTCGCCATGGAGGGTGACCCGCAGCGCAACCTCGCCACGTTTGTCACCACTTGGATGGAGCCGGAGGCGCAACGGATTATCGCCGAGAATCTCCACCGCAATTTCATCGACCACGCGGAGTACCCGATTTCCGCCGAGATCGAGCAGCGTTGCGTGCGCATGCTCGCCGACCTCTTCAACGCGCCGGGCAAGACAACCGGATGTCGGACCCAGGGCTCGTCCGAGGCAATCATGCTCGGGGCGCTATCGCTGAAGTGGAAGTGGCGGGAGCGCCGCCAGGCGGCCAATCTGTCGGTCGACCGACCCAACTTGATCTTCGGCGGGGACGTCCACGTCGTGTGGGAGAAGTTCTGCCGCTACTTCGACGTCGAGCCGCGGATCGTGCCGCTTGCCGAGGGCAAGTACACGATCGGCCCGGAGGACGTGGAGCCTCACCTCGACGGGAACACGATCGGCGTCGTCGCCGTCCTCGGCACCACGTTCACCGGCCACAAGGACGACGTCGTCGGGATCGACAAGCTCCTGCGGGACGTCCGCAAGGAGCGGGACCTCGACATCCCGATCCACGTTGACGGAGCCAGCGGCGCATTCGTGTGGCCCTTCCTCTACCCGGACTCGAAATGGGACTTCCGGCTCGAGCAGGTCCGTTCGATCAACGTCTCGGGACACAAGTACGGCCTGGTCTACCCCGGCATCGGCTGGCTGGTCTTCCGCGAGGAGTCCGACCTGCCCAAGGACCTCGTTTTCCACGAGAACTACTTGGGCAAGACCGACGCGACGTTCACGCTGAACTTCTCTACCGGCGCGTCGATGGTGCTCGCGCAGTACTACAACTTCGTCCGGCTCGGTCGCCAGGGCTACACCTACATCATGAAGATGTTGCAGGAGAACGCCCACGTGTTGGCGGACAACCTGCGTAGCAGCGGCCGCTTCGAAGTGATCGGGAGCGACCTCGAGCAACTGCCACTGGTCGCTTTCCGTCTCGTCGGCAAGCACGCCTACGATGAGTCCGACGTCGCCTGGCAACTCTCGGCCGAGCGCGGCTGGATGGTGCCGGCGTACACGCTCCCGCCCAACGCGGAGCGGGTGAAGATCATGCGTGCCCTGGTCAAGGAGACCCTGAGCCGCGAGCAGATCGATCGCCTGAGCCAGGATATTTCCGACGCGTGTCGCACTTTGGACGACAAGGGTGCGACCCATGGGAACGAGCGGGCCCAGGTCAAGCGCGGCACCGGCTACTGACGCGTCTCCCCGCGGTTGCACACACCTGCTCGCTCTGAGGGCGTCTCCACCGCGAACCCTGCCTCCGGCAGATCTGCTGCGCGCGCCGGATACGTGCCAGATCGAACGGTCGGCCACGGTCAGTTGAGGAGCACAGCGGCGTCCACACGTTCGTGACCACCGTCGCAGCGCACAGGCAGGAGGAGCTGGGGTGACGGCCGAGGTGGCACTGGTTCCGCCGACATCCAGCGCTGACATCAACAACCACGGACAGCCGCGGCATTGGGGTCAAGAACGCGGTGCCGGCGCCGAGCGGTCACGCGCACTGAGGTGAGCGAGGCGCCGGCGCGGATTGCTGAGGCCCTGGCGGGGGCAATCGAGGCTGAGGCGGCTGCTGTGCTGGCTGCTGCCGGCGTTCCGGCTCGGCGGCAGTCGCTTGCTCCGGTGATACAGCGGACGCCCCTGCCGGGCGTCGAAGGCTCCTCACGTATCCACTCAGACGTCGAGTGGGTCTGACCCTGCCGAGCCTTCAGAAGTGGCCCGTACGAGCTCTGAGGCCCCCCTTGATTGGGCGGGGCCTCAAGGCTGTCCGGGTCGCTTCTGGCAGCCGCAGCCGGATGCGTTCTTGCCCACTGTGACGGTGACGCCGGGGTCGGCGGAGGTCTCGGCGGGTGTGCAGCAGGCGTTGACACCGCAGCAAGCATCGGCCGACCCGGTCGCCTGGGATGCCTGCGTCTCGGTCCGGGGCTTGGTGGCGCGGACGATGGCGGAGCGTGGCGTCGGCCACGGGGTGCGTGGGGGTGATCTCGATGTTCACGAGCCCTGCCGCCTCAAGGCGTTCGCGGTGCTCGGTGAATGACAGGGCGCCTGCGATGCAGCCGACGTAGTCGCCGAGCTCCGCGCGCTGGGCGGGGGAGGGGGCGTCGTCGGCGACCACGTCCGAGACGCCGATGCGGCCGGCGTCAGGACACGGAACGCCTCGAATCCGGCGCGGGTGTTTTCGACGGCCAAGACGGGTCTCCTGACGCGTAAATACCGACCCGTATGGGCAAAACCGCAGGTAGCTGACCTCGCCTCCTGCGTTGTCGCCCCGCGACGCGGTGTTGATCAAGGGCTACGGGGTGTTCGACGCGCCCATTTACCTGCCCCACGGCGGGCGGCGAAGCCGCCCTGGGTCGCTGACCTGCCTTTCGTACCCCAGCGGCAGCGGTACATCATCCACAGTAACGAAGGGCTCGATGGCGAGCCCTTTGGATGGCATCGACTGCCATGAGGTCTGAGGGACGATGGAAGAGGCAGCTGCCTTTGGGTGGGCGTTGCCGGCCTGGTATGGCTATGCGTAGTTGTGTTGCGCGGAGGGTTCGACGCGGCTGACCCCATTGCCGGTGTTATTGGGGCAGCAGTCGGTGTTCACGCTTGGCTTGCGGGGCTTGGGAGTTCCGGTCCGGGAGCAGGGATCACCAACGACCCTCCGCCACCGGCGATCACAGAGGTGCCGAGTTGGGTTGTTGATCGTGCGGAGGCCGGCCGAGCAGTCGACATCGTGTGCGCACGACGACGCGCCTCGGGCCCAGTGGGCCTCACAACAGCCCTGGAAGGGGCCGGAGGGTTTGGTAAGACCACCCTCGCCACGCTCGTCTGCGCAAACCCAAAGATCAATAAGTTGGTGACGACCGCGGCGGCGGTCAGCAGGGTGTAGTTGTGGCCCGTTCAGGAGGGGCGGCGGGAGCGTCGGGAGGCGTCGGCGGCGGAGGTCACCGCCCGACCGTCGCCGCCGCGATCCCCGCGCGCAACACCGATTGCCGGCCGCGCGCCGACTCGCCGGTTCGCCGCACCGGCGGCTTCTTTGACACTGGTGGCGGCGTCTCCTAGGCCCTGTCGTCAAATTCCCGTCTGCCCTGCGACGCCATGCACGCACTCTCACCGCACCAGGCACAGACCCAAGTACGTCCAGTACGAGGGC
>NZ_JBEYFS010000038.1:0-63485 GCF_040634475.1 Streptomyces sp. NPDC007095 | reverse complement strand
GCTGCGTCCGCTGATCTGCCACAGGCCGGTGAGTCCGGGCTTGACCAGCAGACGCCGCCGGATGTCCGGGCGCGAACGCCGCCTACGTGCTGTACACGTCCGGGTCGACCGGGCACCCCAAGGGCGTCGTCGTCACGCACGAGGGGATCGCCGGCTACATCGACTGGCGAATCAGAACCCACGAGATCGGTCCCGGTGACCGGGTGTTGCAACGCACACCGGTGGGGTTCGACGCGGCCGGCTGGGAGATCTTCGCCCCGCAGGCCTGCGGCGCCACCCTGGTGATCGCCCCGCCGGGGGCCGAACGCGACCCTGCCGAGATCGTCAAGGCGGTTGTCGACGCCGAGGCGAGCGTTCTGCAGGTCGTGCCCTCGATTCTGCGGCTGCTGGCCGACGAGCCCGGGTGGTCGGGGTGCCGCAGCCTCAGGGTCCTGACGTCCGGCGGCGAGTCGCTGCACGCCGAGTATCTGGCCGCCGTGCCCGCGACGGCGCAGGTGTACAACACTTACGGGCCGACCGAGTGCACCATCGACGTCGCCGCACACCGATGCGACCGAGACGTGCCGTTCGGGCCCGCTCCCATCGGGCGGCCAGTGACCGGCGTACGACTGCTGGTTCTCGACCCGGGTGGCGAGCCGTGCCCGGTCGGCGTGCCCGGCGAGCTGTTCGTGGGAGGCGTGGCGCAGGCCCGCGGCTATCAGGGCCGCCCGGACCTGACCGCACAGCGCTTCGTCCCCGATCCGTACGGACCGGCCGGCGGTCGGCTCTACCGCACCGGCGACCGGGTCCGGTGGCGCGAGGACGGCAACCTGGAATACCTGGGTCGCCTCGATCAGCAGGTGAAGGTCGGCGGTGTCCGCATAGAGCCGGGCGAAGTCGAGACGGCGATCGCCGCGCATCCTCAGGTCACGGCCGCGGTCGTCGGCGCGGCGGCCGGATCCGACGGGGTGGCGCGGCTGACGGCGCATTTCGTCGGCGACGTCGCTCCGGCGACCTTGCGCTCGTTCCTGCGCGAGCGCCTGCCCGCGCCGATGATCCCCTCGGCGCTGACCTCGGTCGACCGCTTCCCGCTGCTGTCCAACGGAAAGATCGACAGATCGGCGCTGTCGAGTCTGGAGTCGGTGCTTGCTACCCGCCCGGCCTACCTCGCACCCCGCACCGACGCCGAACTTGCGGTCGCCGAAGTCTGGCAGGAACTGCTCGGCGTGGAGAAGGTCGGCGCCGACGACGACTTCTTCCAGTTGGGCGGCTACTCGTTGCTGCTCACCCGGCTCGCGCAGCGGCTGACCCGGGCGACGGGAACGGACGTCGGTCTTCAGGATCTCTACACCCACACGACCGTCGCGGATCAGGCGCTGCTGGTGGCACCGCAGGCCGACGGTCCCGGTCGCGAGGAGCCGCCGCCGATCGCCGGCGCGCCGCGGGACGGCCGACTCCCGTTGTCGTTCGGACAGAGGCGCATGTGGTTCCTCGACCGATTGCGCCCGGGCAGCGGCGAATACACCGTTCCGCTGTTCATCCGCCTCCACGGGAGGGGCGACCCGGGACAGGTCCGACGGGCGCTCGGCCGGCTTGCCGAGCGTCACGAGATTCTGCGTACCCGGTACGCGCAGGAGGACGGCGAGCCGCTTCAGATCGTCGATCCGTCCGCCCCGGTGGAACTGCGTACCAGCGAGAGCTCGAATCCGGTCGATGAGGTGAGCGCCGAGGTCGCCCGGGGCTTCGACCTGGCCGCCGGTCCGGTCTGGCGGGCGCTGCTGGTGCGCTCCGCGGACGGCCGCGGAAATGACCTGCTGTTGCTGACCTTGCACCACATCGCCTGCGACGGTTGGTCGGCGGTCATCCTGGAACGGGACTTTCACGCGCTTCTCGCCGGAGACGAGCCGGCGCCGCCGCCTGTTCAGTACGCCGACTACGCGTACTGGCAGCGGCGATGGCACACCGACGCCCGGATGGAGCGCGGCGTCGCCGCCTGGCGGGACACACTGGCGGATCTCGAACCGCTCGTTCTGCCCACGGATCGCCCGCGCCCGCCGGTCCGCGACGAGACCGGCGCCCTGGTCACCTTCGACGTGCCCGCCGAGACCACCGAAGAACTGGTACGGATCGGCCGCCGGTGCGGTGCCACGCCGTTCGCCGTGCTGCTGACCGGGCTCACCGCGTTGCTGGCACGCCGAACCGGACAGTGGGACGTGGCCGTCGGCACGCCGACCGCGGGCAGGCTGCGCCCGGAGACGCAGGACGTCGTCGGCTTCTTCCTCAATTCCCTGATCGTGCGTCCCCGGCTGCGTCCCGAGGAGGATTTCGAACGGTCGGTGCGGCGGGTCGACGAGGCCCGGCGCTTCGCCCTCGCGCACCAGGATGTGCCGTTCGACCGCCTCGTCGACGCCTACGGCGGCGAGCGGGATCTGTCCCGTACCCCGCTGTATCAGGTCGCATTCGACCTGCACGACCAGGAGCTCACCGGCGGCATGTCCAGCTCGGACGACCTGGCGGCGATGCGCGAGGCGTGGCGGGTGGCGAAGACGGATCTGACCGTCTTCGCACGCCGCAGACCCGACGGTTCGTATGCCTTCGGCTTTGAATACGCCACCGCGCTGTTCGACCGCGACACCGTCGAGGCGCTGGCCGAGCAGTTCGGTCTGCTGCTCGGCCGCCTCGCGGCCCGCCCCGATCTGCCGTTGCGTGAAGTCGATCTGCTGTCGGAGGCCGAGCACGCGCGATTCGACGCGTGGAATCGTACGGACGCCGACTTCGGCTCCGAGACGACGCTCGCGCTCTTTGAGCGGCAAGCTGCGAAGACCCCGGACGCGCCGGCGGTGACCTACGCGGGCACGGCGATGAGCTATCGCGAGTTGGACGTAAAGGCGAATCAGTTCGCCGGACTGCTGAGAGACCTCGGTGTCCGCCGCGGCGACGCGGTGGGGGTCCTGGTCGGACGCGGGCTTGATCTGCATCCGGTGCTGCTCGGCGTGTGGAAAGCGGGCGCCGCGTACGTGCCGATCGACCCGCTCTTCCCGGCGGAGCGCATCGGGCACATGCTTGCCGATGCGCGGGCGAAGGTGCTGATCAGCGAATCGGGCTACCGCACCCTGCTGCCCGAGGCGTTCGACGGCGAACTGGTCATGGTGGATCTGCACCGCGAACGCGTCGAGGACCGGCCCGGTGATCCGCTCGGCCCGCACGTCGCGCCGGAGGACACCGCCTACCTCATCTACACCTCCGGTTCCACCGGCAGGCCGAAGGGCGTGCGGGTGGCGCACCAGGGGTTGGCGAACCATCTGCAATGGGCCGTCCGCGATCTCGCCTCGCAGGGGACGACCGGTGCGCCGGTGTTCTCCTCGACCGCGTTCGATCTGGTGGTGCCCAACCTGTACGCGCCGCTGCTCGCCGGGCAGCCGGTGCACATGGTTCCGCGTGACCTTCCGGTCGCCGAACTCGGCCGAGTGCTGGCCGAGACGGGTCCGTTCAGCTTCATCAAGCTCACCCCGGGCCACCTCGAACTGCTCGCCCACCAGCTCAGCGACGCCGCCGCGGCCAGTCTCGCCTCGGTGATCGTCGTCGCCGGTGAGGCGCTGCCGGCGCGCCAGGCCGAGCATTGGCGTCGGCTGCTCGGCGACGGAAGGCTGATCAACGAATACGGCCCCACTGAGGGATCGGTCGGCTCGACGATCCATCCGGTGGCCGGCGAGCCCGTGCAGCGGATCGTGCCGCTGGGCAGACCGCTTCCGGGCGTCACCGTGTACGTGCTCGACGAGGCGTTGAACCGCGTTCCGATCGGGTCGCCGGGCGAACTGTGCGTCGGCGGTGCCGGCGTCGCCGACGGGTACACGGGCGATCCGGCCAAGACGGCGGCGCGGTTCGTGCCCGACCCCTACGGGGCGCCGGGCGAGCGGCTTTACCGCACCGGGGACCTGGCCAGGTTCGGGCCCACCGGCGACGTGATGTTCCTCGGCCGGATGGACGGCCAGCTCAAAGTGCGCGGTTACCGGGTGGAGACCGGAGAGATCGAGGCGGTGCTGCGTGAGCACCCCGGTGTCCGCGACGCCGTGGTGATCGCGGCGTCCTCCGGATCCGACGCGCCCGGTATCCCCGACTCGGGCGACGTCCAGCTGCACGCCTACTGCGTGCCAGTGGGCGCGGCAGCCTCGAGCTCCGAGCTCGCCGCCCACGTCGCGCGGCGGCTGCCCGACTACATGGTTCCGGCGGCGTTCGCGGCGATCGAGGTGATTCCGCTCAACCGCAATGGAAAGGTCGACCGGTCGGCGCTGCCGCGGATCCGGGTCGACGACGGCGCTCTCGCGCACGACGACGCTCCCACCGGACCGGCGCAGACCCGCGTCGCGTCGATCTTCTCGGCGCTGCTCGGTGTCGACCCCGGAGCGCATACGGACTTCTTCGCAGCCGGCGGGAATTCGCTTGCCGCGGTGCGGTTGATCGCCCGCATCCAGGACGAGTTCGACGTCGACCTTCCGGTGCGCACCGTCTTCGCCGGGCCGACCGTCGCCGAGCTCGCGGAGGCGGTGGAGGAGGCGATCCTGGCCGAGATCGAGAACATGTCCGACGCACAGCTCGCGGCGGCCCATCAGAAACAACTGGAACAGCAGTGAAGGGTTGACCACGATGACCGGCGTTGAAACCTCTGCCCCCGACGAGCTGCGTGCGCAACTGCTGCGCGGACGTCTGGCGGGCGGCGCGGGAGCGCGCTCCGCTACGAGCTCCCGTATCGCCCGGACCGACCGCTCGCGTCCGCTGCAGCTGTCGTTCGGACAGCAGCGGCTGTGGCTGATCGACCGGATCGATCCCGGGTCCACGGAATACGTGGTTCCGTTGGCGCTGCGCTTGCGCGGCTGGTTGGACGTACCGTCCTGGAGCCAGGCGTGGCAGGACGTCGTCGCGCGCCACGAGGTGTTGCGGACGCGCTACGTCGAACGCGGCGGCGAGCCGGAACAGTTGATCGATCCGCCGGTCGCGGCCGCCGAGCTCGAGGTGGTGGACGTCGAGTCGGCGCCGGATCCGCAGGCGCTCGCGCACGAACTCGCGACCGAGCTCTCGTCGCGGCCGTTCGACCTGGCCGCTGACTGGCCGGTGCGGGCGTTACTGATCCGGCTCGGTGCGCAGGAACACGTCCTGGCGTTGTCCTGCCATCACATCGCGCTGGACGGCTGGTCGATCGACATCCTGGTGCGCGAGCTGCGCGCGCTCTACCAGGCGCGGGTCGAGGGCAGGCCGTCCCCGCTGCCGGAGCTCGCGATCCAGTACGCCGACTACGCGGCGTGGGAGCGCGAGACGCTGGCCCGCCGGGAGAGCTTCACCTCGGCGCAGCGGTACTGGCGGGAACAGCTCGCCGGCATCGAGCCACTGGAACTGCCCACCGACCGGCCGCGGCCGGCGCGGCGGGACTGGACCGGCCGGATGGTTCCGTTCGACATCCCGGCCGAGCTGGCCGACCGGCTTCGGGCGATCGGCCGGGACCAGGACACCACCCTTTACGCGGTTCTGCTCGCCTCGTTCAACGTGCTGCTGCACCGGTACACCGGTAGCCGGGACATCAGCGTCGGGTCGCCGGTCGCGGGCCGCGGCCGTCCCGAGGCGTCGAACCTGATCGGCTTCTTCATCAACACCCTTGTTCTGCGCAACCGTTGGGAGGGCGATCCGGCCTTCGCGGAGCTGCTGCGCCAAACGGGACGCACCGTGCAGCAGGCGCTGATCAGCCAAGAGGTTCCGTTCGAGCATCTGGTGCGGGAGCTGGCACCGGACCGGGACCCGGCCCGCTCGCCGCTGTTCCAGGTCATGCTGGGCCTGCGCACCACCGGCGCCTCTGAGGCCAACCTGGCCGGGCTCACCGTCAGCGAGTTCCCGATCGCCGCCAAGTCCTCGCGATTCGACCTGACCGTGCTCGCCAGCGAGCACCCCGACGGTTCGCTCAACGGTGAGATCCTCTTTCCGACGGCGCTGTTCGAGGACGACACCGTGGAACGGATCGGGCGGCACTACCTCGCCCTGCTGCGAGCCGTCGCCGAGGCGCCGCAGCTGCCGCTCTCGCGGCTGTGCTTCCTGGAGCAGCCGGAGATCGACTTGCTCACCGAGGCGGGTTCACGACCGCGCGCCGACACCTTCGACCACGATGTGCGGGCCACGGTGCACGAGCTGTTCGAGGCCCAGGCCCTGCGCACCCCCGACGCGACCGCGATCGTGGTCGACAGCGCGAGCGGCGACGGCGCGCCTGCCACCGAGCTCAGCTACGCGCAACTGAATCAGCGGGCCAACCGGATCGCGCATCGGCTGCGGCAGCTCGGTGCCGGTCCGGAGCAGATGATCGGAATCTGCCTGGAACGCGGCGAACACCTGGTCCCCGCGCTGCTGGGCATCCTCAAATCAGGGGCCGGATATCTGCCGCTCGATCCGGCGGCGCCCTCGGATCGCCTGGGATACGTCATCGGCGACGCGCACGCCCCGATCGTGCTCACTCAGGGCGAGCACGCCGAGAAGATCGCCGCCGTGCACACCGGTGCCGTGCTCGACCTCGATTCTGAGGACCTGGCCGGCCTGCCGACCGACGATCCAAAGCCGTTGTCCGGCCCGGACAACCTGATCTACACGATCTACACCTCCGGGTCGACCGGCAAGCCCAAGGGCGTCGTTCTCACGCACGCCAATGTGGTGCGGCTGTTCACCTCCGCCGAGCGTCACTACGGGTTCTCGCCGGAAGACGTCTGGCCGCTGTTCCACTCCTACGCGTTCGACGTCTCGGTGTGGGAGCTGTGGGGCTCGCTGCTGTACGGCGGCAAGCTCGTCGTCGTCCCCGCCTCGGTCACCCGATCGCCGAGCGACTTCCTCGATGTGCTCGTGCGCCACGAGGTCACCTTCCTCAACCAGACGCCGTCGGCGTTCCGCGCCCTGGTCGCCGCAGCCGCCGACGACGATCCGCGGATCGGAAGCCTGGCATTGCGCGCGGTGGTGTTCGCGGGCGAGAAGCTGGAGCTGCCGGAGCTTCGACCGTGGACGGACCGGCTCGGCCTGGACGCGCCGTGCCTGTACAACATGTACGGGATCACCGAGACCACGGTGCACTCCACCTTCCACCGGATCACCGAGCAGGACATGGCGCCGAGCGCCCCCAACGCGATTGGCCGTCCGCTGGACGACCTGCGCATCTATCTGCTGGACAGTGACGGAGGTCTCGCCCCGATCGGCGTGCCGGGGGAGATCCATGTCGGCGGAGCGGGCGTCGCTCGCGGATACGCGGGCCGCCCGGACCTGACCGCGGCGCGCTTCGTGCCCGATCCGTTCGGCAGGCCCGGCGCCCGGCTCTACCGCAGCGGCGACATGGCACGTCGGCGCGCCGACGGTTCGCTGGAGTTCCTCGGCCGCGCCGACCACCAGGTGAAGATCCGCGGATACCGCGTCGAGCTCGGCGAGATCGAGGCGACGGTGGCGTCGGCGCCGGCGGTGCGGGACGCGGTGGTGATCGTGCGTGAGGACATACCCGGCGACAAACGGCTGGTCGCCTATGTCGTGCCGGAGGAGGGCGCGGCCGGTGAGCAAAGCACATGGGCCCAGCGGCTGCGCTCGGTCGCCGAGTCGGCGCTTCCGGCCTACATGGTCCCGTCGGCGTTCGTGACGCTGGCCGCGCTGCCCTTGACGGTCAACGGAAAGCTGGATCGGCGGGCCCTGCCCGCGCCGGACGGCGCCGCGCTCGCCGTCACCGCGCAGTACGTCGCGCCGCGTACCCCGGACGAGCAGCGGGCGGCCGAGATCTGGCGCGAGGTCCTGGGCATCGACCGGGTCGGCGTCGAGGACGGATTCTTCGAACTCGGCGGGGACTCGCTGCTCGCGGTGGCGTTGACCGGAACGATGCGTGCGGCCGGTTTCGACGTGGCGGTCAAGGACGTCTTCGAACAGCGCACCGTGGCGCAGCTCTGTGCGCACCTGGCCGGACGGGAACCCCTGGTCGAGCAGCGGCGGCCGGTCGAGCCGTTCGCGCTGCTCCCGGAGCAGGACCGCGAGCGGCTGCCCGCCGGCATCGTCGACGCCTACCCGATCTCGGGCGTGCAAATGGGCATGGTGGTCGAGATGCTCGCCGACAGCAGTGAGCGCAACTACCACAACGTCACCTCGATGAAGATCGACGACGACGCGGCCTTCGACGCCGACGCCTTCGGCCGGGCCGCCCGGACCGTGGTCGCGCGGCATGAGAATCTGCGGACCTCGTTCGACCTTGACGGCTATTCGCGTCCACTGCAGCTGGTGCACGAGAGCGCTGAGATCAGCGTCGACGTACAAGATCTGCGGGGGCAGGGTGAGCAGGAGCAGCTCGGTGCGATGCGCACGTGGATGGCCCGCGAGCGCGACCGGCCGTTCGATCTGTCCCGGCCGTCCCTGATCCGGCTGGCCGCCCATCTCACCGGCGAGAACACCTGGTGGCTGACGATCACCGAGTGCCACGCCGTGCTGGAGGGGTGGAGCTACCACCAGATGCTGATGGAGATCGTCGATCTGTTCGGGCTGTTCCGCTCCGGTCGAGAGCCGGAACCCGAGCCGGTGGCCGCGGTGCGCTACGCCGACTTCATCGCCGCCGAGCTGGAATCGCTGGCCGGCGACGAAGACGCCGTGTACTGGGCGAAGATCGTCGCCGACCGTCCGGCGTTCCGCCTTCCGCAGGGTTGGGGGGCCGATCCGGCGACGCCGCGCGAGACCTACCGGACCGGTGTGTCCTACCTGGACCTGCTGCCGCAGATCAAGGGATTCGCCGCGCGCGCACGCGTCTCGGTGAAGGCGGTGCTGCACGCCGTCCATCTCAAGGTCATGTCGATGATCACCGCGGAGGAGCGCTTCTTCTCCGGGTTGGTGTGCGACGCGCGGCCCGAGGCGGTCGGCGCCGACCGCGTCTACGGCATGTACCTGAACACCGTGCCGTTCCCGTTCGAAGGCGCCACGGGGACCTGGACCGAGCTGGTGCGGCGGGTGTTCGCCGCGGAGATCGACCTGTGGCCGCACCGCCGTCACCCGATCCCGGCGATTCAGCGGGCCGCGGGTGGCGAGCGGATGATCGACGCCTACTTCAACTTCATCGACTTCCACGTGGTCGACGGCGAACGCGTCGACTATCTCAAGACCATGGACATCAGCCCGAACGAGTTCTCGCTTCGGGTCACCACGCAGGCCAAGCACTTCTCGGTCACCGTCAACACCCACGTCGTCAGCAAGGCCAACGCCGACCGGCTGGCGGCCATGTACCGCGCGGTGCTGGAGACGATGCTCACCGATCCGGACGGCGACGCGTCGGAGGTTCCGCTTGCCGACGAGGATCTGCGGGTGCTCGACGGGCTGGTCGGCGCGCCGCTTCCCGCGCAGCAGCGTCCGCCGGCGCCGGCGGCGTTCCATACGCTGGCCGTGGAGCGTCCCGACGACGTAGCGGTGGTCTGCGACGGCGAGCAGGTCGATTACGGCGAGCTGGACCGTCGCTCCGATCTCGTCGCGGAATTGCTGCGACGGCGGGGTGTCGCCCGCGGAGACGTCGTCGCGGTGTCGATGCGGCGCACCCCGGCGATGATCGCGGCCCTGCTGGGCGTGTGGAAGGCCGGAGCGGCCTATCTGCCGTTGGACGCGGGGCTGCCGGCGGAGCGGGCGCGGTACATGCTCGCCGATTCCGGCGCGCGCATCGTCCTCGACGACGCGGTCTTGGATCTCGCCCAGGACTCGACGGCGCCGGCACCGACGGCACCCACGGCGGTATGGGCGGACGACGATCTGGCCTACGTGATCTACACGTCCGGATCCACCGGCAGGCCCAAGGGCGTGGAGATCGGCCACGGCGCACTGGCCAATCTGCTCGCCTCGATGCGCGACGTCGCGGGCGCCGGCTGCTGGCTGGCCTCGACCGCGCTCTCGTTCGACATCTGCGGACTCGAGCTGTTCGGCCCGCTGACCGCGGGCGGACGGATCGTGCTCGCCGCGGACAGCCAGATGCGCGACGGCGCCGAGCTGGTGCGGCTGGTGGAGGAACACGGCGTCGACCATGTGCAGGCCACCCCGTCCGGCTGGAAGATGCTGCTGGCGGCCGGGTTCGACGGACCCGAGGTGACCGCGCTGTGCGGCGGCGAGGCGCTGCCGCTCGATCTGGCCCGTCGGATCCGCGGCCGGGTCGGCCGCCTGATCAACGTGTACGGACCCACCGAGACCACCATCTGGTCCACCGCGTGGGAGGTGCCGGCCCAGCCGGATCGGGTGGTCGTCGGAGCCCCTGTCGCCGCCACCCGGCTGCGGGTGCTCGACTCGCGCGGAGGCCGGGTTCCGGTCGGCGTCGTCGGCGAGCTCGTCATCGGCGGTGCGGGCGTGGCCCGTGGATACCACGCGTTGCCGCGGCTGACCGCGGCCCGCTTCACCCCGGCGGAGACGGGCGACCGGGAATACCGCACCGGGGATCTGGTCCGGGTGGGCGAGGACGGCGAGATCGAGTTCCTCGGACGCGCCGACGATCAGGTGAAGGTGCGCGGGCACCGCATCGAGCTCGGCGAGATCGAGACGGTGCTGCGCACCGCACCGGGCGTGCGCGACGTCGTCGTCATGGCCCGCGGCGCGGAGGACAAGACGCTGGTCGCCTATGTGATCGGCGCCCTCGACGGCCTGGCCGGGTTTGCCGCCGAAGCCCTGCCCTCCTACATGGTCCCCTCGGTTTACACGGCGTTGGATGCGTTCCCGCTCAATCCGGCGGGCAAGGTCGACCGCCTGGCGCTGCCCGAGCCCGAATACGCGGCGGCTGAGAAGTTCACCGCGCCCAGCGGCGTCGACGAGGAGCGGATCGCGTTGATCTGGCGGCAGGCGCTGGACGTGCCGCGGGTCGGCGCCCTCGACGGGTTCTTCGAACTCGGCGGCGATTCGATCAAGGCGGTGGGTCTGGTCGGTGCGCTCAGGGCGGCCGGCTACGACGCCTCGGCCCGGGACGTGTTCGAGCACTCCACGGTGCGCACGCTTGCCGCGCACTTGAGCGGCCGTCCCGTGCCGCGGGAGTCCGCGGCCCCGGTCGAACCGTTCGCGTTGGCGCCGCGGGGTCTCCTCCTGCCGGACGGCGTCGTGGACGCCTATCCGTTGTCGATGGTGCAACTGGGGATGGTCGCCCAGATGCTCTCCGGCACTGGCAGCAGCCGCTATCACACGGTGACCGCCTTTCCGGTCAACGACGGCGTCCCGTTCGACGAACAAGCGCTGCGGCGGGCGATGGCCGTCGTCGTTGAGCGGCACGAGATCCTGCGGACCTCCATCGAGTTGACCAAATACGGCACGCCGCTGCAATTGGTGCACGCGCATGCCGAGCTGCCGGTCGCGGTCAAGGATCTGCGCGGATACGGCACACACGAGGCGAGCGAGGCGATGCAGAGCTTCGCCGCCGTGGAACGCTCTGCACCGATGACGCTCACCGACGCGCCGTTGATGCGCTTGACGGCGTCCGTCGTCGACCACGGCACCTGGTGGCTTTCGATCGCCTACTGCCACGCGATCCTGGAGGGCTTCAGCCAGCATGCGCTGACGGCCGAGTTGCTGCGCACATACGCGACCCTGCGCGACGGCGGTGAACTCGAGCCGTGGCAGGCTCCGACGGTGCGATTCGCGGACTACATTGCCGCGGAGCTCGCGTCGCTCGACTCGGAGGAGGACCGCGCCTATTGGGCGTCCGTCGTCGCCGGCCGGCGCAATGCCGTTCTGCCCGCGGGGTGGCACGACCCTGACCTGCCGAGGTCGGACTACCGTCGGCGGATTCCCTTCCACGATCTGCGGCCGGGCCTGACCGCCCTGGCCGTCCGCTCCCGTACCTCGCTCAAGAGCGTCCTGCACGCGGCGCATCTGAAGGTGATGAGTTCGCTCCTGGGCGACGAGCCGTTCTTCGACGGGCTGGTGTGCGACGGACGTCCGGAGATGGTCGGCGCGGACCGGGTGTACGGGATGTACCTGAACTCGGTGCCGTTCGCCTTCGACGGGATCGCCGCGGGCAGCACCTGGGTGGACCTGGTCCGGACGGTGTTCGCTCGGGAGGTCGAGCTGTGGCCGCATCGGCGCCATCCGCTGCCGGAGATCGCCCGGAGTTCCGGTGACGGTCAGCTGCTCACCGTGCTCTTCAACTACCTCGACTTCAGCGCGTTCTCCTCCGACCTGATCGACGCCGCGGAGGCGATCGGCGAGGGGGCGACCGAGTTCGACCTCGCGGTCACCACGGGCGGCGGCCATGTCACGTTGGCCACGCACACCGGCGTGTTGTCGCTGCGCAACGCCGACCGCATCGGCCAGATGTACCGCGCCGTGCTGGAGGCCATGGCCGCCGACCCGGACGGGGATGCGTGCGTCGCCTATCTGCCGGACGGCGAACGGGAGCGGGCGACGGCCGTTCGCGGACCCGTCCTCGATCGCGGACCCGGCGTTCTGGAGACCATCGAGCGGCAGGCACGCGCCACCCCCGACGCCGTCGCCGTGATCCATGGCGACGAGCGGATCAGCTTCGCCGAGCTGGACGCCCGCGCGAGCGCACTCGCCGTCCGGCTGCGAGAACTCGGCGTCGCCGCCGAGTCGACGGTCGGAGTGCTACTGGGACGCACTGCCGAGCTGTTGGTCGCGTTCCTGGGCGTTTGGAAGGCGGGCGGCGCCTACGTGCCGATCGATCCGACGCTGCCGCAGGAACGCGTCGACCACATGCTCGGTGACTCCCGGTCCTGCGCGGTGATCACGCTGGACAGGCACCGGGACCTGCTCGGTGGATTCGACGGACCGGTGATCGACGTCGCCGCGGTCGAGCCGGGCACGCCGATCGAGAGCGGCCGCGACCTGGATCCCGACTCGCTCGCGTACGTCATCTACACGTCGGGATCGACCGGCAGGCCGAAGGGTGTGCAGAACACCCATCGGGGCGTGTCCACCTATCTGCGCTGGTCGGTCGAGCAGTACGCCGGCGCTCCCGGTGGCGCCCCGCTGTTGTCCTCGCCGTCGTTCGACATGGTGGTCACCATCCTGTACGCGCCGTTGATGACCGGCGACCCGGTGACGATCTTCGACGAGGAGACCCCGATCGAGGATCTCGGCCTGTTGCTGCTGGAGTCCGGCCCGTTCAGCTTCGTCAAGGTCGCACCGACCCTGCTCGACCTGCTGTCCGGCCAGCTCGGTCCGCGGCAGGCGGCGGAGATCGCCGCCGTCGCGGTCGCCGGCGGCGAGGTCTTCGACACCGGATTGGCGCGGCGCTGGGCACGGCTGGCGAGGGGCGCTCGTGACGGTCGAACGGTGCGGATCGTCAACGAGTACGGTCCCACCGAGATCACCGTCGGCAACAGCGCGCACATCGCCGACGGCACCGAGGGCGGCGACCAACTGCCGATCGGGGTGCCGATCCCGAACACCAGCATGTACGTGCTCGACCGCCACATGGAACCGGTGCCGGTCGGCGTGGTCGGCGAGATCTATGTCGGCGGCGACGGATTGGCCCGCGGATACGGGCAGTTGCCGGGCCGCACCGCGGCGACCTTCGTGCCCGACCCGTACGGCCCGGCCGGATCGCGGCTGTACCGCACCGGAGATCGCGGCCGGATGCGGACGGACGGCGAGTTCGAGTTCGTGGAACGCGCGGATGACCAGGTGAAGGTGCACGGATACCGTGTCGAACTCGGCGAGGTCGAGGCGGCGTTGTCCGGCTGCGCGGGCGTCCGCCGGGCCGTCGTCACCGTGCGCGGCGGCGTCGGTGCCCGGGAGCTGATCGGCTACGCGAGCCCGGAACGCGGAAAGGTGCTTTCTGCCGCCGGCCTGCGTGCCGAACTCGCCGCCCGGCTGCCCGGCTACATGGTGCCGTCCTTCATCGTGCCGGTTGCGAGCATTCCGGTGACCGCCAACGGGAAGGTCGATCGCGCCGCGCTGCCCGAGCCGGCGTCGGTCGATCGCGAGCAGGGTACCGACGCGCCGTCGATGACGGCGCAGCAGGAGGCGATCGCCGCGGTGTGGCGCGAGGTGCTCGGCTTGGAGCACCTGGCGGTCGACGACGCGTTCTTCGACGTCGGTGGCGACTCGATCAAGGCCGTGAGTCTGGTGGGGGCGTTGCGCGCGGGCGGATACGACGTGTCTGTGCGGGACGTGTTCGAACAGCGCACGGTGGCCGGGCTGGCCGAGGCGCTCGCGTCCCGTGAGACCATCGCGGCGCCCGCCGCCCCGAGCGTGGCGCGGTTTGCCCTGGCACCCGGGGGATCGGTCTTCCCGGACGACGTGGTGGACGCCTATCCGATCTCCCAGGTGCAGTTGGGCATGCTCACCGAGATGCTCGCCGCGGATCCTGAGCGTGATCGTCCGTATCACACGGTGACCGCGTTCCCGGTCAGCGACGGCCGTCCGTTCTCCGAGCGGGCGTTGAGGGAGGCCGCGGCGATCGTGACGCAGCGCCACGAGGTGCTGCGGACCTCCTTCGACCTGACCGGTCATCCGATTCCGTTGCAGCTGGTGCACGGCCAGGTCGCCGTCCCGGTGACCGTGCAGGATCTGCGCGGCCGTCCGGCGACGGAGCGGGAGGCGTCGATCCGAGCAGCGGTGGAGCGGGAGACCAGGGCGCTGTTCGATGTGGAGAAGGCGCCGCTGATGCGCATCGGCGCGTATCTCGTCGCGGACGACACCTGGTGGCTGTGCCTGACGCATTGCCATGCCGTACTGGAGGGCTGGAGCCATCACAGCCTGCTCGCCGAGCTGATCGGCGCGTATACGCGGCTTCGCGACGGCGTCGCGCTCGAGCCGCATCGCCCGCAAGCCGTGCGCTACGCCGATTTCATCGCGGCAGAGCACGAGGCGGTTCAAGCCGGCGACGACGTCGAGTTCTGGCGGCGACGCGTGGCCGACGTCGCCAAGTTCACGCTGCCGCAGCACTGGGCGGTGCCGGTGGGCCGGCCGAAGAGGTTCCAGGTCCGCGTTCCGTTCGCCGACCTGGCGTCCGGGCTGCGGTCGGCGGTCTACGCGTCGCAGACCTCGATGAAGGCGGTGCTGCATGCGGCCCACCTCAAGGTCATGAGCATGCTCACCCATGAGCCCCGCTTCCACACCGGCCTCGTCGTCGACGCCCGTCCGGAGGCGTCCGGCGCCGAACGGGTCTACGGGATGTATCTCAACAGCGTTCCCTTCGTGTTCGAGCGCACCGCCGCCACCTGGAGCGAGTTGGCCAGGCAGGTGTACGACCAGGAGACAGAGCTCTGGCCGCACCGGCGGCTGCCGCTGCCCGCCCTGCAGCGCGCGGTCGGGGACAGCGACCTGATCGACGTGCTCTTCAACTACCTGGACTTCCACGAGTTCGAGGCCGAATACGAGACGATCGCCCCCGACGCACAGGCGGCGGTGATCGGTGCCGGCTCCAACGACTCTCCGTTCTCGGTGACCACCGGCGGCGGCTTCATCACCATCTCCACCGACACCCGGGTGCTCTCCCATGAGCACGCCGGGCGGATCGCCCAGCTGTATCGGGCGGTGCTGGTGGCGATCGCCTCGGATCCGGACGGCGACGCGACCGCGACCTTCCTGCCGGACGGGGAGTCGGACCGGCAGCTGCGGGCCTGGAACAGCCACGAGAAGCCGCGTCCGCAGGAATCGGTGCTCGCCACGATCGAGCGCCGAGCGTCGAGTGTCCCGGACGCCTGCGCAGTCGTCGCCGGCGAACACCGGCTCACCTTCGCGGAGCTGGACGCACGGGCGTCGGCGCTGGCGGCCCGGCTGCGCGCCGCGGGTGTCGGCGCCGAGACCACCGTGGGCGTGCTGCTGGATCGGGGCCCCGAGCTGATCGTCGCGTTCCTGGCGGTGTGGAAGGCGCGCGGCGCGTACGTGCCGCTCGATCCGGACCTGCCGGCCGGTCGCATCGGATACATGCTCGCCGATTCCGGTGCGCGGGTCGTACTCACCGAATCCGAGGAGCGGTTCGCGGCGATCCTGCCGGGATACGACGGCACGGTCGTCACCGACTTCAGCGCCGGGGGAACGCCGCCTGAGCGGACGGCCGATCTCGACCCGCAGAGCCTCGCCTATGTGATCTACACCTCCGGATCGACGGGACGGCCGAAGGGCGTGCAGATATCGCACGCCGGTCTCGCCAACTATCTGTGGTGGGCGGTGGAGGGCTACGGCGCCCACGGAAGGGGCGGCGCCCCGCTGTTCTCGTCGATCGCCTTCGACATGGTGGTGCCGAACATCTACGCGCCGCTGATGGCGGGCGAACCGGTGACGTTGCTGCCCCCGCGGTTCGAACTGGACGATCTGGGCCAACTGCTGGCGCGCGGTGCCCCGTACAGCTTCATCAAGCTGACGCCGGGCCATCTGGACCTGCTCACGCACCAGCTCGGCGCCGAGCAGGCCGCGACGCTCGCCGGAATGCTCGCCGTCGGCGCGGACTCCTTCCCCGCCCGGATCGCCGACCGGTGGTTCGAGCTCGTCGGCGTCGGGCCCGGCCCGCGGATGCTCAACGAGTACGGCCCGACCGAGATCTCGGTGGCCAACAGCGTCCATCACCTCGACGGACCGGTCGAGGGCGAGGTCGTCTCGATCGGCTTGCCCGTACCCAACACCACCATGTACGTGCTCGACGGCCGCATGCGGCCACTGCCGGTGGGGTGCGTCGGTGAGATCTATATCGGCGGGGCGGGCTTGGCCCGCGGTTACGCCAACCTCCCGGCACGCACCGCCGCCGCGTTCGTGCCCGACCCGTTCGGACCGGCCGGATCGCGGCTCTACCGCACCGGCGACCTGGCCCGGATCCGCCCGGACGGCAACGTCGAGTTCCTGGGCCGCACCGACCATCAGATCAAACTGCGCGGATACCGCATCGAGCCGGACGAGGTTCAGCAGGTACTTGCCGCGCATCCGGCGGTCAAGGACGTCGTGGTGATCGTTCGCGAGGAGACGCTCGTCGCGTATCACGTGCCGGCGTCCGAACCGGCGGCGACGCACGAGGAACTGGCGGCGCACTGTTCGAAGAAGCTGCCCCCCTACATGGTTCCGGCGGCCTACGTCGCGCTGGACGGTCTGCCGTTGAACGCCAATGGCAAACTCGACCGCGGCGCGCTGCCGGCGCCGGGAGCGAGTGGACCGAACGCCATGCCGGTCGTCCCGCCGCGCACCCCGACCCAACGGGCGCTGGCGGCGTTGTGGAGTGCCGCGCTCGGCGTCGACGAGATCGGCGTCGAGCATGACTTCTTCGCTCTGGGCGGCCATTCGCTGCTCATGCTGCGCATCGTCGCGCAAGCCCGTAAACAGGGAATGGACCTGTCCGTACGGGACTTGGTGCGTGAGCGCACGGTGGAGCGGCTCGCGGCGCATATCGACTCGCAAGCCGCGGCGCACAGCACGGCGTTGGTGTGGCTGGCTGAAACCGGGCCGCGGCGCACCCTGTTCGTTCCGCACACCGAGGGCGGCAGCGCGCACTGGTTCGTGCCGCTGGCGGACCGGCTGGACGGAGTGCGTCCAGTGGCGGCGTTCGAGGTCGTCGAACCAGGTTCGGTCCGGCAGATGGCCGTGCGCTATCTGCCGGAACTGCTCGCCGCGCAACCCGAAGGGCCGCACACCCTGTTGGGCTGGTCCTCCGGCGCGACGATCGCCTGGGAGATGTCCCGGCTGCTGGTCGAACGCGGCTATGGTGCACCGGAACTGATCCTCGTCGACCCGCTGGCCGATCTGGAACCGACGGCGTCCGCGCCGAGGCATGCCGGTGAGATCCTCACCGAACTGCTCGACGCTCGCGGCCTGGACGACGCGGTGCGTGAGCAGGCCGTGTCGGAGCTGCTGGCCAAGATCGGCATTGCCGGCGGGGCCGGCGCGCTCGACGACGTGGCCGGCCATGTCGAGTCGTGGCGGACGCTGACGCGCGCGTGCATCGACTACCGGTACGAAGACACGGTCTCGCCGGTGCGTCTGATCGTCACCGATGCGTGCGCCGAGGGAACGCACTCCGTGTCCCGTGGCCACTCCTACCGGCGTTATCTGAGCCGGTGGGCGCAGCTGTGCGGCGCCGGCCTGCGGGTCGATCGGTTGCCGGGAAGCCATGAGTCGCCGTTCGCGAAGCCCGGCACCAGCCTGCTCGCCGCGTTGGTCAACGAGGTGATGACGGATTGAGTTCGCCCCGGCCGCTGCGCGCCAACCGCGACTTCCTGCTGCTGTGGACCGGCGCGGGCCTGGCCTTCGTCGGATCACGGATCAGCACGGTGGCCTATCCGATGCTCGTCCTGGCCTACACCGGGTCGGCGTCGGACGCCGGGATCGTCGGGTTCTTCGCCAATCTGCCGTACCTGCTGCAGCTGGCCGGCGGGGTGCTCGCCGATCGAGTGGATCGCAGACGACTGATGATCGTCTGCGACTTGGGGCGGATCATCGCCGTCACCACCTTGATCGCTGCCGTGGCGGGCGGGCGGTTCTGGCTGCCCCAGGTGGCCTGCGTCGCCTTCTGCGACAACGGGCTGGCGATCCTGTACCGGATAGCCGAGCGTGCCTCGGTGCGCAATCTGGTACGCGACGACGACCTTCCGGTCGCGCTGTCCCGCAACGAGGCACGGCAGCGCGGCGCCGGGCTGATCGGAGCCCCGATCGGCAGCTTCCTGTTCGCCCTGGCCCGATGGGCGCCGTTCGTCTCCACCTTGGCCAGCTCGTTGGCGTCGCTGGTGTCGCTGATGATGATCCGCACCAAGTTCCAGACGGAGCGGGTGAAAGCGCCCCGTCGCTCGATGGTGGCGGATCTCAGAGCGGGTCTGGCCTGGGCGTGGCATCAGCCGATCGTGCGGGTGATCGCCCTGTTGATCGCCGGAAGCAACATGTTGTTCGCCGCCTTGACACTGTCGCTGCAGTACATCGTCCGCAATGAACACTCCTCGGCGGCGGAGGCAGGTGTCGCGATCGGCGTGATCTTCGGGATCTCGGGCGTCGGCGGACTGCTGGGCGCGCTGAACGCGGCGTGGTGGACGCGGGTCGCGTCGCTGCCCGCGCTCGTCATCGGCTGCAACGCCGTCTGGGCCGTGCTCATGCCGATGGTCGCGGTGGTGCGCTCGCCGGTCGGCCTCGGCGCCCTGTTCGCCGGAATGGGATACGCGGGCGCCCTCTGGAATGTGGCGGCCGCCGCGTATCAGCAGCGAGTGACGCCGGACGAGCTGCAGGGACGACTACTCTCCGTCGCCATATTGGTCGCGTACGGTACTGTTCCCCTGGGATCCATGGCAGGAGGATTCCTTCTGAACTCATGGGGCGCAGTGCATACCGTGCTGGCGTTGGGGGCGTGCATGGCGGGATTGGCTGTGTGGACCGCGCTCAGCCCGGCGATCCGCGAACTCGCGACGGCACCACACGACTTGGCGTCGCAGACCTGAAGATCCACAGAGCGAGAGGTGCACCCCCCCATGTCCCGTAGCCGTCTTGTTTCTTTCGATGCTTCGTCCCCTCGTCTGCTCGCAGCGGCCGCGGTCGTCTCGGCGGCTGTGCTCTTTGCGAGCGGATGCCAGGCCTCGACCCTGGACGAGGGCCCCCTCAAGCAGATGACCGCCGACGCGTCGGTCACCGGCCGCGTCACCTCGATCTCCATCCAGGACGCGCGCCACGGCTCTGTCCGCGTGCACCCCGGCAACGACCACACAGTGGCGATTCACCGGACCGTCCACTACCACGACAGCGCGAAACCGCGCCCGGGCCAGTCGCTGTCCGACGGGTCGCTGACCTTCAGCAAGGGATGCGACGACTGCTACATCGACTACGACCTGACCGTGCCCGCGACAGCGAAGGTCAACGTGAGCAACAGCAGCGGCGCGGTCGACATCACCGGGGTCGCCGCCGTCAAGGTGAGCACCGATTCCGGCGCGGTCACCCTCGATCGCATCGCCGGCGCGGTGGACGTCGACAGCTCGTCCGGGGCGGTGCACGGCGCGGGCCTGGGCGCGGGCGCGGCGACCGCGCACTCCACCTCGGGCCGCATCGATCTCGCGTTCGCACAGCGGCCCAACTCGGTCACCACGCACAGCAGTTCCGGCGCGGTGGAGCTGACCGTTCCCGGCGGACCGTACGCCGTGACGGCACACACGTCATCAGGGAGCCGATCGGTAAGCGTGCCCACGGGATCCGGGCCGGCCATCTCGATCACCACCTCGTCGGGCGACGTGGTCGTGAAGTCGGCCTGAGCCGGACGGCGGGGACGCCGAGGCCTTCCGGTACCCGGCCTCCCCGCCGATAGCTCCGATATAGACGGTCCTGTGACGCTGGGGCGATGATCAGAGAGACTGGCACGGCGCCGACCGCAGACGAGATCCGCCGGTGGCTGACCGAGCGAATCGCCTTCTACATAGACCTCCCGATCGAGCGGATCGATCCGGACCGGAAACTCACCGAGCTCGGGCTCGACTCGATCTACGTGCTGACCATGTGCGGCGATATCGAGGACCGGCTCGGCGTCGTGGTTGACGCGGCCATGATCTGGGACCATCCGACGGTCGGATCTTTGGCCGTGCGGCTGGCCGAGGACGTCGCGGAACAGCGATGACACGGCTGCTTTCGGTCGGGCAGGAAGCGTTGTGGCTGATTCATCGCATGGCGCCGGACAGCCCGGCGTACAACGTGGTGGTGGCCGCGCGTATCGTCGGCGAGCTCGACCCGGACGTGCTGCGGGCCGCGCTTCGGGCCACCGCGCAACGACACGACATGATGCGTTCCGCATTCGTCGAAACCGACGGCGGGGTGCGCCGTGTGGTGCACGACGCCGACTCGGTCTGCCTGGAGGTGCACGAGACGCCGGCGGACATCGGTGAGGAACAACTCCATGAGTTGGTCTACCGAAGTACAGCGAATCCGCTGCGGCTCGCCGAGTCCGCGTACCGGGTGACGTTCTTCCGGCGCACCCCCGTCGATGGTGTGCTGGCCTTGACCGCGCATCACGTCGCCACCGACGCGAGTTCCCAGGGAATCGTCATGCGCGATCTGATCGACGCCTGCGCGCAGGGCGGCGATCCGGCCTGGGAGCCGTTGGCCGCCACCTGGGACGACCATGTCGCCGCGGAACGGGCGCTGTTGCGAGGTCCGGGCTTCGCGGAGCACGAACAGTACTGGCGGGAGATCTGCGCCGGCGCTCCGGCCGTTCTCGAACTGCCCACGGATCGCCCTCGCCCGGCGCGTTCGCGCATGCGGGGTGCCACCGTGGAAGTCAGGCTCGCCGACGAGCTCACCGAACGGCTGCGCGCGAGCGCGTTCGGGCGCGGCTTCACGCCGTTCGTGTTCCTCACCGGGGTGTTCCAAGCGGTTGTGCATCGGCACAGCGGTCAGAACGACTTCCTGACGGGCTGGCCGACCACCACGCGGCTGACGCGCGACATGCGTGAGGTGGCGGGCTCCTTCGCCAACTCCCTGGTGCTGCGGGCGGTTCTCGACCGCGACACGACCTTTGACGATCTGTTCCGTGCGGTGGACACCCAGGTGAAGCAGGGCCTCGCCCATGTCGGCTACCCGTTCGCGCTGCTGCCGAAGGCACTGGGGCTGCCGCACGACCCCTCCCGGCCGCCGCTTACGCAGGTTGCGGTCACCATGGTGACGGCCAATCGGCTCCGCCCCCTCTCCGATGTGCTGGCGGCGGGGGAGCAGGGCGGACGGGAGTACACGGCGGGGCCGCTGCGGGTGCGGGCGTTCGACGTCCCACAGCAGGAGGGCCAGTGCGACGTCATGCTGGAGATCGTGCAGAGCAGCACCTCGATCCGGGCCTTCTTCAAGTACGACGCCGAATTGTTCGACCGCGCGTGGATGGAGCGGTTCGCCGGCCGGTTCATCCGGTTCGTGGAGGCCGCAACCGAGGATCCGGACCAGCAGGTCGGCCGGGTGTCGATTCTCAGCGAGCGGGAACGCCAGGCGCTGCTGGCGATCGGCGTCGGGTGAAGGAGACGATCACATGACGACACCGAGAATCTCCGCCGAACGCCTCCTCGATGACATCGCCGGCTTCGCGAAGTTCGGCGAACGCCCGGACGGGGGCGTCGACCGGATCGCGGGGTCCGCAGCGGACCTGCAAGGGCGGGCCTGGCTCCTTCGGCGCATCCGCGAAGCGGGTCTGACGGGTTCCACGGACGAGATCGGCAATGTCTTCGCCGCCGTGCCCGATGGCGAGGACCGTTATCTGCTGGCCGGATCCCATACCGACACGGTTCCGGGAGGAGGACGACTCGACGGCGCCTATGGCGTGATCGCCGCGCTCGAGACGTTGCGCACGCTGCACGAGAACCACCATCCGGCGGCGCGCAGCCTCCGGGTGGCGGGGTTCTTCGACGAGGAGGGCGCGCGGCCGGACTCACCCGGCGGGCTGATCGGCTCGACGGCGTTCGCCCGATCGGCGGCCATTGCCGATGTCGAGGCGTTCATCGAGCTGCACATCGAGCAGGGGCCGCGGATGGAGGACGCCGAGTTGGATCTGGCGGTGGTCGAGGGCATCGTCGGCATCGACCGCTACGCGGTCACGATGACCGGGTCGGCCAACCACGCGGGCACTACGCCGATGGGGCAGCGGGCCGACGCCGGGATGGCGGCGACCTGCCTCGCGACGCGAGTGCGTCAGATCGCGTCGGCGACCGATCCGGCGATGGTGGTCACCGTCGGATTCATCGAGTTCGTCCCCGGCGCTCCCAACGTCATTCCTGGTGAGGCCAGGCTGGTGGTCGAGTGGCGGTCCGGCTCCGAGCGCGCATTGGGTGAAGTGGCGGTCGCCCTTCGGGCCGCGGCAGACGAGGCGGCCGTGGCGGAGGGGTGCACGTGCGACGTCGTCCGCATTTCGGCGAAGCCGGTGACGATCTTCGACGCGCGGCTGTGCGAGGTTCTCGAGCGAGGCTGCGGCCGTGCGGGCGGGACGAGGTCGCGGCTGTTCAGCTATGCGGGACATGACGCCAGCGTGCTGGCCGGCCGGGTGCCGACGGCGATGATCTTCGTTCCCAGCACTGCGGGGCTGAGCCACAATCCGAAGGAGGACACACCGGAGCCGCAACTGGTACGCGGCGCACAGGCGTTGCTCGAGTCGGTCGTCGCACATGTGCCGGGCACCGGCCAAGGGTTGTGATCGGGGTGAGGAAATGACGCAGAGCGCAGCGCAGCGCCTGCTGAAGAAGTGGTTTCCCTACGGCGACGGCCCGGGTTCGGGACCGCGACTGTACGCCCTGCCGCATGCGGGCGGCGCAGCGTCGGCCTACCGGGAGTGGATCGCCGAGCTGGCTCCCGTGAGCCGCGTGGTCCCCGTGCAACTGCCCGGTCGCGAGGGGCGATACGGCGAACCCATGGCCGACTCGGTGCAGGCGGTCGCGGCCGAGGCGGCAAAGGCGCTGATCGAGCATGCACCGGACGGTCCGTTCGCGGTGTTCGGCCACAGCATGGGTGCCGTGATCGCGTTCGAACTTGCCTGTGCGCTGGCCGAGGAGGGCCGCGCGCCGGCCTCGCTCGTGGTGTCCGGACATCCGGCGCCGCATATCCGCCGGGAGGGTCCCGCGGTGCATCTGATGTCCGACGATCAACTGTGCGACCACCTGGCGTCGCTGGGCGGAACCAGGGCCGAGATCCTGACCGACCCGGCCCTGTTGGAACTGCTGGCCCCGACGATCCGAGCCGATTACCGGCTGTGCGACAGCTACGTCTGCGAGCGGCGCACCCCGCTGGAAATACCGGTGTCCGCCATCGGCGGCCTCGACGACCCGCGCGTCGGCGCCGAGGATCTGCTGGCCTGGGCGCACACGACGGTCGGGCCGTTTCGTGTACGGCGCTTCCCCGGCGCTCATTTCTATCTCAGCGAGCGGCGTGACGAGGTGCTCGGGTTTCTGCTGGATGAAGTCAGGGCGACCCGAAGCGAACCCTGATGCGAGCAGCCGCCGCAACAGTCGAGGTCAGGGGCCGATCGGCATTCCGTAGAACTGCCGGGCAGCGGTCGTTTTCGCCCAGGTGCACAACCGCGTTCACGCGAGGAGACCGAGCGGACCTTGTTCACAGCGGGCTCGGGCCGGCAGTCAAAATGTCGGTCAAACGCTTCAGGGACGTGAATGCACTTCGTACATATGATCCATCGCTTCAAGTAGCATCGCCGAGGAGACAGTGCAGATGTTACGGGGAGGATTCATGGCGGTTTCCGATGAGTTAAAACCCACTCGATCCACTGGACCAGGCGCCTCGGACCCCGCTAGAGGACGATTGTTGGCACGCGCGCGCCGAGTGGAGAAGGATCTGCGCGACCTGCTGGGGGAGTTGGGTGACGCGCTGGGTCGCGGCGGCACACCGTCACTGCCGGAGTACGAACTGACGGCGCAGGCGGAGCGCAGTGCCAGGTCCACGTGTTTGATCTCCGGCATGAAGAAGATCAACGATACCATCCGCTTCACTCTCGAATCCTCGCGCGAGGAGGTGCTGCTCGCCCAGCCCGGCGGCGCCCGATCCAAGTCGACTCTGGCCACGGCGCTTCCCACGCACCTGGACTGCCTCGAGCGCGGCGTGATCACCCGCACCTTGTACCAGCATCCCGCGCGCTACGACCAGCCCACGAAGGACTACGTGCGTGCGACGACCGAGCACGGTGCCCAGGTACGCACCCTCGACGAGTTCTTCGACCGGCTCATCGTCGTCGACCACCATGTGGTGATCGTGCCCACCAACTCCAAGCGCACCGAGGCGGCGATGTTCACCGACCCCGCGGTGGCGCGGTTCGCCGGGGACCTGTTCGAACGCTTCTGGACTCGGGCGATCGTCTTCGAGTCCGCCGCGCTGGCCGAGACGGCGAACTTGGTCGGCACCGAGGTCCAGGAGGCGGTCAAGCGCCTGGTCATCGAGGGCAAGACCGACGAGCAGATCGGTCGGCGCGTCGGACTGAAACCGCGGGCGGTCCAGAACCACTTGCGGCGGATCAAGAACGAACTGGGCGCCAGTTCCCGGTCGGAGCTGTGCTTCCTGCTGGGTCAGCAGAGCGTGCTTGAGGACCTCGCCCTGGAGGAGACGCCGGGCGCGTGAGCTTCGGCGCCTTGTCCACGTAGGAAGTATCGATCAAATATTGCCCGTTCCTCCACGCTGGGCGCCCTGTTCGCGATGGAACGGAGCATCATCATGGGCCGTACAGGGAACGCCGGTGACATCACCCTGGCCACGTCCGAGCGTGCCGCGGTGGCCGCGGTCGGCGCGGATTTGGTCGGAGAGGAACTGCCGAGAATAGACGAGGACGCCTGGGTCGCGCGCGCTCGAGAGCTCTCCGCGCGCCTGCCGGTTCGGCTGCGCGAAGCGGTGCGCCACTACCGGCACGATCCCGGCGTCGACGGTCTGCTGGTCGTCCGCAATCTGCCGGTCGACGAGTCGACTCTGCCGCCCACCCCGATGACGGCAGAGTCGGTGGTGCGGACCCCGACCGCGCCCGCGGCGACCATCGCGCTGCTGGCGTCGTGCCTGGGCGAGCTCGCCGCGTACCGGGCGGAGAAGGGCGGCGCGCTGGTGCAGAACGTCGTGCCGGTGCCCGGCCGGGAGGGCAGTCAGAGCAATGCCGGCTCGGTTTCTCTGGAGATGCACGTGGAGAACGCCTTCCATCCGCATCGTCCCGATTACGTCGGGCTGTTGTGCCTCCGCAACGACCACGACGGCGAAGCCGGCACGCTGGTCTCCTCGATTCGAAGAGCCCTGACCCTCCTTCCCCAGACGGCCCGGCAGGCGCTGCACGGTCCGCGTTTCGTGACGGAGCCGCCGCCGTCGTTCCAGTCCCGCGACGCCGGTGAGGCGCACGCGGTGCTCGCGGGAGCACCGGACGATCCCGATGTGCGAGTGGACTTCAACGCCACCGTCGCCCTGGACGACGAGGCGAAGCGAGCGCTGGAGCTCCTGCGCGATGCCTTCGTAGGCGTTTCCAGGCAGCTGACGCTGGCCGCGGGCGAGCTCGCGTTCGTGGACAACAGGATCTCGATCCACGGTCGTACCGCCTTCACTCCACGCTACGACGGCCGCGATCGCTGGCTGCATCGCACGTTCGTCCATCTCGACGCACGCCGCACCCGGGGACACCGGCCAGGCGGATCAGCGGTGCTGGCATGAGCGGTGCGGCGATGGTAGGCCTCGGGGTGTTCCGTCCGCGGCGCGTGGTCGACAACGACGAGATCTGCCGGGTGCTGGACTCCACCCCGGAATGGATCGTCCGCCGCACCGGAATCAGCACGCGCCGTTTCGCGCAGGCTGACGAGACCCTGGTGGAGATGGCCGCGGCGGCGGGGGAGAAGGCGCTGGCCGACGCCGGCGCGAGTCCCGCGGAGGTGGATCGGGTCTTCATCGCGACCATGTCGCATGTGAGCGAAGATCCAAAGGACCTGCCGTCGGTGGTAGCGGCGCGGATGGGCGTGCGCGCGCCTGGTGTCCAAGTGAGTGCCGCCTGCTCCGGTTTTGTTGTGGCGCTGCGCCTGGCCGCCGACGCGGTCACCACGGGCGGCGCCAGAACCGCCCTGGTGATCGGCGTCGAGCGGATGTCGGACCTGCTCGATACGACCGACCGGAGCACGGCCTTCATTTTCTCCGACGGCGCGGGCGCTGTGCTCGTCGCCGCGAGCGGTCATCCGCAGATCGGTCCCGCGGTGATGGGCGGGCAGCCGAGCCTGGCCGAGGCGATCACCGTCCGCCGCCGCCCCGAGCTGCCGGATCGAGGGCCCGTCATCCGTATGCAGGGTGCGACCGTGTTCCGCTGGGCGATGACCGAACTGCCCGGCGTGGTGGGGCGAATCCTTCAGGGCGCCGACCTGGCGCCGGGCGACGTCGATGTCTTCATTCCGCATCAGGCCAACATCAGGATCATCGACGCCGTGGCACAGCGCGCGGGCTTCGGCGGCGCTGTCGTCGCCCGCGACATCGTCGATCAGGCGAACACTTCGGCGGCGTCGATTCCGCTGGCAATGGAACGGATGCGCTCGTCGGGACAGGTCAAGCGAGGCGACCTCGCACTGTTGCTCGGCTTCGGCGCGGGTCTGAGCTACGCCGGCCTACTCGCCACGCTGCCCTAGGCCCTGTCGTCAAATTCCCGTCTGCCCTGCGACGCCATGCACGCACTCTCACCGCGCCAGGCACAGATCCAAGTACGTCCAGTACGAGGGCCTGTGCCCGGCACGCCGAGAGCACGCACCTGACGCCGCAGGGCCCGCCCTCCGGGCGGACGACGGGAATTTGACGACAGGCCCTAGGACCCACGCCGGGGCGGCAGGTATAGGGGTGCTATAGGGCCGGCGCGAATGATCGAGCTGTGGCAGAACATGGACTCCCCGGCATCCTCTCCACCGTCGGCAGCACCCCACTGATCGAACTGGAGCGGTTACGTCCGGGATTCGACGGGCGGCTCTTCGCCAAGATGGAGCGGTTCAATCCGGGCGGCAGCATCAAGGACCGCCCCGCTGTCAGCATGCTGATGGACGAGATCCGCTCCGGCCGGCTGATGCCGGGGCGTTCGGTCGTCGTCGAATCCAGCTCGGGCAATCTCGCGGTCGGCCTGGCCCAGGTCTGCCGTTACCACGACATCCGCTTCATCTGCGTCGTGGACGCCAAGACCACAGAGCAGAACCTGGCGATCCTGCGGGCCTTGCACGCCGAGGTCGAGGTGGTGACCGAGCCGGACGCCGACGGCGAGTACCTGTCGGTGCGGCTGCGCCGGGTCAAGGAACTGGTGCAGTCGATTCCGCATGCGTACTGGACGAACCAGTACGCCAATGAGATGAACCCGCGGGCCCACATCGGGACGATGCGGGAGATCGTCGAGGCGCTGGACGGTCGCGTGGACTATCTCTTCTCCGCCACCAGCACCACCGGAACCCTGCTGGGCTGCAGCAGGTACGTGCGCGAGCACGGGCTGGACACGAAGGTGATCGCGGTCGACGCCGTGGGCAGCGTGCTGTTCCAGACGGACCCCGAGTCCGGCCCGCCGCCCCGGCGGCTGATCCCGGGCCATGGCGCGTCGGTCCGCTCCGCGTTGTTCGAGCCGGGCGCCGCTGACGAGGTCGTGCATGTCACGGATCTGGACTGCGTGGTCGGCTGTCGCCGGTTGAGCCTGCGCGAGGCGCTCCTCGTCGGCGGCTCGTCCGGGGCGACTGTGGCCGCGTTCGAACGGTTGCGGCCGCGGATCCCGCCGGGATCGGTGTGCGTGCTGATCTTCCCTGACGGAGGCGACCGCTATCTGCACACCGTCTACTCGGACGGTTGGGTGCAGGAGCATTTCGGCGAAGTCTCGCACCTGTGGAAGACCCCTGATTCGGTCGCCGCGATGCAGCGGCAGAAAGGGTAAGAATGCTCATCATTCGACAGCGCGAGGTGCGCGAGATCCTCGACGGTCGCGAGCACGATCTGATCGACCTCGTCGGTGAGGCGTACGCGGCGCATGCACGGGGCGCATCGGTGCTGCCGCATTCGGTCTTTCTGCGGTTCCCCGACGACGCGCGGAAACGCATCATCGGGCTGCCCGGCTATCTGGGCGGCGCGCACGAGAGCGCGGGGGTCAAGTGGATTGCCTCCTTCCCCGGCAACCTCGACGTGGGGTTGGAACGGGCCAGCGCGGTGATGGTGCTCAACTCGCCGCGTACCGGTCGAGCGCAGGCGCTGCTCGAAGCGTCGCTGATCTCGGCCAAGCGCACCGCCGCGAGTGCCGCGCTGGGCGCCGCGATGCTGGTTCCCGCGCCGGAGCGAGTGCGCGGAGTCGGCCTGATCGGAGCCGGCGTGATCAACGCAGAGATTCTCGCCTTCCTCGCCGCCAAGCTGCCCGCCTTGGCCGAGGTGACCGTGTTCGACCAGGACGTCGAGCGGGCGCGGTCGTTCATGGAGAAGGCCGCCAAGCGCCTGCCGGAACTGCGGTACACGATCGCCGCGACGATCCACGAGGCTCTCGGCGCCCACGAACTGGTCTCGTTGGCCACCACGGCGGCTACCCCGCACACCGGACTTGAGGCGTGCCGACCGGGCGCGACGGTGCTGCACATCTCTCTGCGCGACATCCATCCCGACGCGATTCGCGGTGCGCACAACCTCGTCGACGACGCCGACCACGTACTGCGCGAGAGGACCTCGCTGGATCTGGCCCGGCAGGAGGCGGGGAACCAAGACTTCGTCGACGCCCAGATCGGTGACCTGCTGACCGGACGTACGGAGTTGCGGCGTGATCCCGGCCGCGTCGCGGTCTACTCGCCGTTCGGACTCGGGGTGCTCGATCTCGCCGTGGCCCGACTCGTCTTCGAGGGTGCGCGGGAACGCGGATCGGGAGTAGCCGTGACCGACTTCCTCGACGGGACCGACTCGTGAGTGATGCGTCGGTGCAGGCCCCTCGTTTCCGGGGCATCGCCGTCTTCTGCGGCTCCAGAGCGGGGACGAGGCCCCGGTACATGGACGTCGCGGCCGAGTTCGGAGCGGCGCTCGTCGGCCGAGGCGTCGGGCTCGTGTACGGAGCCGGCGGCGTCGGGGTGATGGGCGCACTGGCCAAGGGAGCCGTCGACGCGGGCGCTCGGGTGACCGGAGTGATCCCGCACGAGCTGTTCGAGCGGGAGCATCCCGACCGGGTCGGCGCGGAGCTCTTCGTCGTCCGCTCCATGCACCAGCGCAAGGCCCTGATGTACCGGCTGGCGTCGGCGTTCGCGGTGTTGCCCGGCGGGTTCGGCACCTTGGACGAGCTGATGGAGGTGGCCACCTGGAATCAGCTGAGCCTCCATGAGAAACCCGTGGTGCTGCTCAACATCGACGGCTTTTTCGATCCGCTGATCGCGCTGCTCGACCACCTGCACGCGGAGGGGTTCATCACCGCGTCCGAGCGGGCGCTCGTGCAAGTCGCCCACGACTGCGAGCAGGCCCTCGACCTGCTCGGCCAGGCCCGCAGGGTCCCCGTTGCGACAGGTTTGGAAGGCCATACATGAGACACCTGATATCGCTCGACGATCTCGGAGACGCCGATCTGGAGGCGATCGCTGCCCGCGGCGTCCAGTTCCGCCATGACCCCACCGCGGCGGGCAAACCGCTGGACGGTCAGATCGTCGGCACCTACTTCCGTAAGACGTCGACGCGAACCCGCACCGCCTTCTCGGCGGCGGCGCTGCGGCTGGGCGCCCAGGTGCTCGCCTACGGGCCCGGGGATCTGCAGCTGAACACCGGTGAGACGATCGCCGACACCGGGCGAGTGTTCTCCGGCATGCTCGACCTGCTGGTGGCTCGCACCGCCGGCGACCCGCGGGAGCTGCGCGAGTTCGCGGCGCCCGGGGGCATGTCGGTGGTGAACGCGATGACAGCCGATGAACACCCCACGCAGGCGTTGGCGGATCTGACGACGCTGCTCGACCGGTTCTCGAGCATCGAGGATCTGCGCGTGCTCTACGTCGGCGAGGGCAACAACAGCGCGGTCGCGTTGGCCCTCGCGCTCAGCAGGTTCTCCGGCGTCCGCTTCGAGCTGCGCACGCCGCCCGGATACGGCCTCCCTGAGGGCGTTCTCGCCAGGGCCGAGCGGCAGGCCGAGAAGCGCGGCGCGTCGGTGCTGGAGCGGAGCGAGCCGCCGGCCGCCGGCGCGGCCGGGCAGTTCGACGTGGTGTACACGACGCGCTGGCAGACCACCGGCACATCCAAGCCGGATGCGCGCTGGGGCGAGGTCTTCGCTCCGTTCCAGGTTGACGAGCGACTGTGGGACGGCGGTGCGGAGGCGGTGTTCATGCATGATCTGCCGGCCCATCGCGGCGAGGAAGTCAGCGCGCAAGTGCTCGACGGAGAACGGTCGATCGCCTTCGAGCAGGCCGAGAACAAGATGCACAGCGCGATGGCGGTCCTCGAGTGGGTCCGTTCCGAACGGCCGTGAGATCAGCACGGTCGCGGCGAGGCGGAGGCCGCGGGAACTCCGCACGGTTCAGGACGTGGCCTCGCCGGATCGAGAAGGCCGTGATCAGCGCCTGAAGTCGTGCGGCAGGCGGGCCCATCAGCCGAGGGCCCGTTCGTCTACAAGGAGGAATGAAGCCGTGGAAAACAACACCATGCGCGACCAGCAGGACGTTGCCGAGAGCTACGAGCCGCCGGCGTTGGTGGCCGTCGGGGAGTTCTCCGAGGACACGCTCGGGTTCGGCAGCGACCACACCGACGTGCTGGGTAAGCAGGGCTGGTAAGGCTCGTCGAGGTCCGATGACATGAGCAAGGGGTTTGTCGTCCTTCCGGACGCACCAGGAATCCACATCAGCGACGTCACAGGGCCGTTCGACAATCCGAACGTGATCGAGCATCCCTCGGGGCGGCCGTGGTTGGTGGGGGAATGGGATTCGGACGAGATCCTAGAGGTGACGGCATCCCCCGTGCGCGTGGTGGTGATCGGGTTCTGCCCGGTCACCACCCGTCGTCTCGCCGACCATTGCCGACGGATCCGCACGCTGTCGGAGGCCGACGGCCTGGTCACGGAGCTGCCGGGCAGTTTTCACTTGGTGGCCGCTGCCGGCCGCGCGATACATGCGTACGGCAGTCTGTCCGGCCTCCGGCAGGTCTTTCACGCACGGTTGGGCCACCTGTCGATCGCTTCCGACCGGGCCGACGTGCTCGCATCCATGACCAGAGCCGGCATCGACGAGAAGGTGTTGGCGGCTCGGTCGGTGTGCGGGGGTTTGCTCCCACCGCCACTCTCCGACCAGAGTGTTTGGGCCGGCGTGAGCACGGTGCCGCACGACCACTGTCTTCTGCTGGAGCCCCACGGAGCGCGAGAGGAACGGTGGTGGCACCCGCCAGAGCCTGAAATTCCGCTGATCGAGGGTGCCGCACACGTCAGAGACGCATTGGTGACCACGATGGACGGCCTTCGAGCCAGAAGCGGAACGCTTGGCGCGGACCTCTCGGGTGGCATGGATTCAACGTCTCTGTGTTTCCTTGCGGCACGACACACGCCCGACCTGCTGACCTTCAGATGGGGCGAGGCCGAAGCCGGCAACGACGACGCCTATTTCGCTGGAAAGTCCGCGGATTCGCTTCCTGAGGCCCGCCATGTCGTCGCCGGGCAGCACGAACTGCCGCCGGTCTTCGCACATCCTGATGCAGCAGCAGATGCCGAGCGGCCGTACCTGTTCTCGCGCACCTTGGCACGCGTGCGCTACTCCGCTCGCCTGCTCTCGGAGCACGGCGTCCGCCGGCACGTCGCGGGGCACGGAGGGGACGAGCTGTTTGGCCGGGCCCCCGGCTATCTGTACCAACTGGCCCGCCGTCACCCGACGATCGCACTGCGGCACCTGCGGGGTTACCGCGCCCTGCACCGATGGCCGTTGGACGGAGTCGTCCACCAGTTGAAGCGTCGGGGCGGCGTGAGGGACTGGTGGCTCGGGCAGGCCGAGGAACTGACACTTCCGGCACCGCCGCGCCGCACTCCCTCCCTGGACTGGGGACTCGCAGCGCTGCGTGCTCCGGCATGGGCCACGGACGAGGCGGTCGCTGCCGCGCGAGAAGCTCTCCGGGACACCGCCCAGCACGCTCAACCCTTCGCTCATGACCGCGGACAGCATCAGTTCCTCACCGCACTGCGGACAACCGCGCCGGCCTATCGCCAGGTGGCCCGCCTGTACGAGGAAGCAGGCGTGCGCCTGCACCAGCCGTACCTCGACAACCAGGTCATGGAAGCGGCTTTGGCAGTTCGTCTCCATGAGCGAGTCACGCCTCGGCGTTACAAGCCGCTGTTGGCCACATCCATGCGAGGCCTTGTCCCGGACGTCGTGCTCAACCGCACTACGAAAGGAGAATTCAGTGCCGACCTGCGAGCTGGAAGAAAACGCAACCTCACAGCCATTTTGGAACTGTTCTCCGACTCGATCCTGAGCGACATGGGGCTGATTTCCACCGGAGTATTGCGCAGTCAACTCCTGACTCCACACTCCGGCATCTCCAGTGACATAGCGGTTGAACAGCTGATCGGCCTTGAGGTCTGGGCCCGCGCCGCCAGGCAGCTTCCACTGACCCCTGGGAGGCGATGATGCCCCTGCGTCTGCACCCCGACGTGGTGATGGCCGAGACCGACGACGGCGCCGTCCTTCTCCATCAACGCACCGGCCGCTATTGGCAGCTCAACCGCACCGGTGTGCTCGTACTCAACAGCCTGCTCGACGGCGAGTCGGATGAGCGGGCCGCGGATGCGCTTGTCGAGCAGCACCACATCGTCCTGGCGCACGCCCACCGTGACGTCTCCGCGGTGGTGGCCCAACTGCAAGCGGCTGAACTGCTCTTGGAATTCTCATGAGCGCCCCCTTGGCTCTGCCGGAGCGGAACAGCCTTCCGCCTCATCGCCGCTTGGCACCGTTGCTCGCGGTCGGTGTGGCCCGCGTGCTCGCCTCCCGCAAGCCGGTCCAGTTGCGGTTGGTTCTGGAATTTCTTTGCCGAGGTGCCCCGCCCGCCACGGCGGATCAGGCCCTGGAGGCCCGACAGGCGGTCGTCTCCGTGAGCCTGCGCTGCGCCGGCCAGGCGTGTCTGCAGCGGTCGATAGCGGTGGCCCTCCTGTGCAGGTTCCGCGGGGTGTGGCCGACGTGGTGCACAGGAGTTCGCACCAGTCCTTTCGCGGCCCATGCATGGATCGAGGTCGCCGGCCGGCCCGTCGGTGAGCCGGCCACGGCGGGCCATTACCGCCCCTTACTGGTAGTCCCTCCGGCCACCGAGGCGCGCTAGACGCGGAAATCCTTCCCCCGGCGGGCATGCGATTCAGTCCGTCACCAGGGAGGAACCGATGTCCCTGTCGACGGCCACGTGCCGCAAGTTCGACAGGTCGATGAGCACCGTGCCGTCACGCAGGTGTGAGCCGGACCAGCTGTGGCCACCGGACCGCACCGCGATCTGCAGGCCCTCCTCCCTGGCGAGCCGCACCGCTGCGACGACATCGTCGTCGTCGTTCGCCAGCACGATCACCTCTGGGTAGCGGTCCGGCACCCCCGCGTGCCAGCACGCCTCACGGCGCCGACTCTCGTAACGGTAATCACCTCGCCGCAGCACCCTGCCCTCGATCCGGGTCGACATGCTCTCTCCTTTCAGGAATCTTCGTGCACCGGCGCAACCGTGACGGACCGAATTCAGACGAGAAGAAGAAGCCGACAGTCTGACCCGTCCGGCCGAACACCAACGAGTGGCAGAACAGGCCCTGTCGACCGGCGAGCCTATTCAGATCGTCGGAACTCGTCGAAAATATCTGGGAGAAACGCTGCGAGATGGTTCATCTCCTGCGAGCAATGCACGACCATGGCGCGAGCGTGCCCGTCCCCGAGACGCCGCAGGCCTTCTGCGACTGTTTCGAGTTCGTCGGTCAGGGAGGCTCCTGCGCGGGGGGCGACGTATTTCCCGCCCATCCAAAAGCGCGAACGCATCTCGGCGCCGCCCTTCACTCGGCGTACATAGTGGACCAGGTGGCCCCAATCGAGCGGAACGCGGGACAACCCGACCGTGGCGCAGATCGCGGTGGCTTCGTCCGGATCGACGTTGTCGTCGCTGAATCCCAGCTTGTCGGGATGGACAAAATGGATAGCGAGCTCGCCGAGCGAACTGCCGACGTATTCGTCGACGAACGATGTACCTCCGACATACCTGTCACGGTACGGAGCACTCTGGTCCACCGTGCCTCCAGACCATTCCGCGTACATGTGGGCACGCGGATACCACAGTTTGTACCGCTGGGTCTCCTTGGCCTGCCACCAGAACCACCAGTCCACCATGGCCGGAGACACTCTCGGCATGCGGGTCAGTGCGGCGATGTGCATGGATCCGTCGCTGAAGAGGCTGTATCCGTTCTCGAACTCCTGATAGCCGGTGTCGCTCAGCGTTGCTGCGTCATCCGGGCTCAGACACAAAGGGGGCGGCTGCGGGCCAAGACCGATCGCCTCCTTGATGTGCTCCGGCATTGGTGCCATCACCGGGTTCCAGTACTTGGCGTACCATTTGCCGTCGAGTTCGCCGGGGTGCATTCCCAGGTGGGGCCGGCGGGCGGGGTCTGGGCGCGGTTCTCTCACTTCAGTCACACTGTGACTCCCTCATGGTGCCCCCGCCAACGGTCAGCCGGAGAGTTTCACCACGCGGGAGTCCCCGATGACCCTGCCCTTCGCATCCAGCGCCCTGACCTTGAAGTACGGTCCTGGTTTGGGCGTGGTGACGGCGGTCTCGAATCCGGACCGTGGGGCGTGCCTGACGACGACCGACAGGGAATCGGGGTCGGATCCGGCGAGTACCTGCCATGCTTCGGTCTGCGTCGAGCCGTTCCAGGAGGCGTAGACGACGCTGTGCCCACCGTCGGACCGTGCCGCCGCGCTCGGTGGATAGTAGGGCGTGCCGATCCATTTGTTCCGGAAGGCTCGGTAAGAGATGTCGGAGCCCGGCAGCTTCGCGTCGTAGAGCAGGTTCTGTGAGCCGTTGCCCTCGGTGTTCCCTGCACCCGCGTACTCCGAGTAGTACGGGCTCTGGCCCCACCCGATGAACTCGTTGCCGTTGGAGAGGGCCTGAGTGTTTCCCTGGGTTGGTGACTCCAACGGCGGCCGGTGGTAGTAGGTCTTGACCGTCTTCGCCTTGTGGCTGCGGAAATCAAGGCTGAGGATCAGGCCGTGCGAACGCTGTTCGGGGGCGCCGTCAGGCAGGTCGCAGCAGCCGTCGTCGAACATGCTGATCCGGTTTCCCGGCCGGAATCGGGCATCGTGCTGCCAGTAGAAGTCCGCGTTCGGACCGAAGGTGAAGTCGCTTTTCTTTCCCCCGATCTGATAGCGGACCTTCCCGGATTTCTTGGTGACGTTGTAGATCGCCCACATGTTCCGGGCCGAGATCAACAGCCGGCCGTCAGGTCCCTCGTCGACGGAGTTGATGTGAAAGGCATCCCACACTCCGCCGGACGACGATGCGCTGGAGGCTGCCTCCTCGGAATCGGCGGGGTCGATATGGTCCAGCGCGTTCCATGAGTAGAGGAGTCTCCCCGTAGCGAGGTCGACCTCCTGGATCTCGCTGTTTTCGATGGCTCCGTTCTTCGGACCCCCATAGGGTGTGAGATCCATGGGCACCGGTTTGGAGGCGATGAACAGTGCGGTGCCCCTGCGGGTCAGGGTGAATTCGTGCTCGTCCGGGTAGTAGCCGTGATGCGCGAAGACTGTTTTGAGCAGGCGGTAGTGGGTGTCGTAGATGTAGTAGCACCCGCCCGGTTCCGGCGCACCGGCCGGCAGGTTCGTATACGCCGGGGGAAGGGCGAGAGTCCCCTGCCACCAGGTCAGCACCGGTTGTCCCCGGCCCCCGCGGCCGTCGTGATAGGTCTGGACCTTGAAGTCGGCGTTCTGGAGGTTCGTGGAAGGCAGTGGGCGGAACCAGACCGGATCCCCCGAGTCGTCGTTGACCAGTGCCCCCGTCTGGCCGACCATCTGGTCCGCGCTGAACGGGGCGACAAAGATGTCTCCGCGAGCCGTTCCCGGCTTGTTCGCAGTCACGGTCACCCGCATGGGGTGAAGGCCCGGTTCGGAGACGAAACTCCACACACCGTTGCCCGACAGGATCGGGGGTGGAGTACTTTCCGATGGAGGGAAGGGCTTCGTCGCGCACAGGCGGGACGCGCCCCCTTGGGGATTCGCCGCGGCCGACGGCACGCAGTTCGCGAAGACACACCCCGCAGCGAGCACGCAGGCTCCGACGGCGCGACGGGTCCTTCTCCGTGTCCGGCGGACCCGCGGCTCTCGCGTCACCATTGCCGACCTCCTTGGCACCCGGAACCCTTCTCCGATGGCGGTGCCGCTCGTCCTCGAACGTCTTGTTCGGTTCACCCCTCCGACCCAGAACGATCAAGACCGGGAGCTGCTCCTCTGGTGACGGTATGCAGCAAGAGGGGCCCGCGCCTGCTGAAGGCCACTCAGGTAGGCCGTTCGGCAGGTGCGGCCTCACCCGGACATGCGGCATCTCCATTGCGACGGGGTGATGACGAGGCGGCCTTCCGACGCCCGGTCCGGCGGACGTACTTGGGCAGCAGCCGGGGGCTGAGGGTGCCCAGCCGGCCCCGGGGAACCTGCGCCGGGCACGGTGCCGACGGTAGTCGAAGTCCAGGCCACCGTCGGGGCGCGCGTGAGGATGCCGCCAGGCGGCGACGTGGTGGCCCGACGCGGGCAGGAAGGCGCCGAGTTTCATCATGCGGCGGGACACGCTCACGGTGGGACGGCGACCGCGGAGAGGGAAGGGAGGCCCCGGCGGCCCCACGGCCGCCGGGGCTCACGACGGCACGTCAGCCGAGGACCCGGACCGGGTCGCCGTCGAGGTAGGCCTGGATGTTCTCCACGGCCTGGCCGTAGTAGCGCGCGTAGTTGGCGCGGGACACATAGCCGAGATGCGGGGTGGCGAGCAGCCGCGGTGCGGTGCGCATCGGGTGGTTGCCCGGCAGCGGTTCGACGTCGAAGACGTCGACGCCGGCGCCGGCGATACGGCCCTCGTGCAACGCCGCGAGCAGGGCGTCCTGGTCGACGATCGCGGCCCGCGAGGTGTTGATCAGGTAAGCGGTGGGCTTGATCAGGGCGAGCTCGGCGGCGCCGAGCAGACCCCGGGTGCGGTCGCTCAGCGCGAGGTGGACGGAGATGAAGTCGCTGCTTGCCAACAACTCCTCCTTGGAGGAGGCGAGTTCGACGCCGACCTCGTCCGCGCGTTCCTTGGCGAGGTGCTGGCTCCAGGCGGTGACCTCCATGCCGAAGGCGAGTCCGACCTGGGCCACCCGGCTGCCGATCTTGCCGAGACCGAGCAGGCCGAGCGTGCGGCTGTGCAGGTCGGCGCCGACGGTGGACTGCCAGGGGCCGCCGTCGCGCAGGGCGTCGTTCTCCTGGACGATGCCGCGGGCGAGTCCGAGCAGCAGGGCCCAGGTGAGTTCGACCGGCGGCGTCGAGGAGCTCTGGGTGCCGCACACGGTGACGCCGCCCGCCTTCGCGGCCGCGTAGTCGATCACCGAGTTGCGCATGCCGGAGGCGATCAGCAGCTTCAGGCGGGGCAGCCGGTTCAGCAGCGAGTCCGGGAAAGGCACCCGCTCGCGCAGGGTGACCACGAAGTCGAAGTCGGCGAGGGCGGAGGCGAGTTCATCCTCGGAGGCGAAGTGCTCGGCGAAGGAGATGACCTCGACCCGATCGCTCAGAGTCGACCAGTCGGCACATGTGCTCGCCACGTTCTGGAAGTCGTCGAGTACGGCGCAGCGGAATTGCACGTCATTTCTCCCAGGTGTTCTCGCTGTCGGGGCGCGGGCACGCGCCCAGTCCGGGGTCGCCCGGCAGCACGATCCTGCCCCGGTCGATCACGGCACCGGAGAACGGGAGAGCTGCTGTGACGAGCCGCCGGGCGGCTGCGCCCGAGGGCATTCGACGTTGCGTACGTGCTACGAAGCTGCAGGTCAGCGACCCAGGGCGGCTTCGCCGCCCGCCGTGGGGCAGGTAAATGGGCGCGTCGAACACCCCGTAGCCCTTGATCAACACCGCGTCGCGGGGCGACAACGCAGGAGGCGAGGTCAGCTACCTGCGGTTTTGCCCATACGGGTCGGTATTTACGCGTCAGAAGCCCGTCCTGGGCGATTTCCCCTCGGACTTTTCGGGGACTTTCACGGCTGTCCCAGAGACATTCAGGGGACTTTCCGCCGCATGGACAGGGAGGGCCCCGGCAGCGCTGAAAGACTCGAACACGCAGGTCAGGGCTCGTCCCCTCAACACTCGATGATGTTGACCGCCAGCCCGCCCCGGGCCGTCTCCTTGTACTTGACGCTCATGTCCGCGCCCGTCTCCTTCATGGTCTTGATGACCTTGTCGAGGGAGACCTTGTGGGAGCCGTCGCCGCGCATGGCCATGCGGGCGGCGGTGACCGCCTTGACCGCTGCCATGCCGTTGCGTTCGATGCAGGGAATCTGGACGAGGCCGCCGACCGGGTCGCAGGTGAGGCCGAGGTTGTGTTCCATGCCGATCTCGGCGGCGTTCTCGACCTGTTCGGGGCTGCCGCCGAGGACCTCGGCGAGGGCACCCGCGGCCATCGAGCAGGCCGAGCCGACCTCGCCCTGGCAGCCGACCTCGGCGCCGGAGATGGAGGCGTTCTCCTTGAAGAGCATCCCGATGGCGCCGGCGGCGAGCAGGAAGCGTACGACGCCGTCCTCGTCCGCGCCCGGGATGAAGTTGATGTAGTAGTGGAGGACCGCCGGGATGATGCCCGCGGCGCCGTTGGTGGGGGCCGTGACCACCCGGCCGCCCGCCGCGTTCTCCTCGTTCACCGCCATCGCGTAGAGCGTGATCCACTCCATCGCGTGGGCCAGCGGGTCGCCCTCCGCCCGCAGCTGGCGGGCCGAGACGGCGGCGCGGCGGCGGACCTTGAGGCCGCCCGGCAGGATGCCCTCGCGGGACATGCCCCGGGAGACGCACGCCTGCATCACACGCCATATCGCGAGGAGCCCCTCGCGGATCTCCTCCTCGGTGCGCCAGGCCCGCTCGTTCTCCAGCATCAGGGCGGAGATCGACAGGCCGGTCTCCTTCGTCAGCCGCAGCAGCTCGTCGCCCGTGCGGAACGGGTACTTGAGCACCGTGTCGTCGAGCTTGATGCGGTCCTCGCCCACCGCGTCCTCGTCGACCACGAAGCCGCCGCCGACCGAGTAGTACGTCTTCTCCAGGACGAGTGCGCCGGAGGCGTCGTACGCGAAGATCGTCATGCCGTTCGCGTGGTACGGCAGGGCCTTGCGGCGGTGCAGGACCAGGTCGTCGTCGAAGGAGAAGGCGATCTCGTGCGTGCCGAGCAGGGCGAGACGGCCCGACGACTTGATCTGCTCCACGCGGTCGTCGGCGCCCTCCACATCCACCGTTCGCGGCGACGCGCCCTCCAGGCCCAGCAGCACCGCCTTGGGGGTGCCGTGGCCGTGGCCGGTCGCACCCAGGGAGCCGTACAGCTCCGCCCGGACCGTGGCCACCGAGGCCAGCAGCTCCTCGTTGCGCAGCCGGCGGGCGAACATGCGCGCCGCACGCATCGGGCCCACCGTGTGGGAGCTCGACGGGCCTATGCCGATCGAGAACAGGTCGAAGACCGAGATGGCCACGGGGACTCCTCACAACAGGGGCGGTGCATGGGGGCGGGCGCCGCGCACACCTCCGGTTCCAGTGTGCGCGGCGTCCTGGCGAATCGTACGTTCCATGCGAATTTCTGTACGAAAGTGAACTTTCGCAGGAACTGGTTCGGTACTACTTCAGGCGGTACTACTTCAGGCCGGGGTACAGCGGGTGCTTGTCGGCCAGGGCGGAGACCCGGGACTTGAGGGACTCCGCGTCGTACGAGGGCTTCAGCGCCTCGGCGATGATGTCCGCGACCTCGGTGAAGTCCTCGGCCTGGAAGCCGCGGGTGGCGAGGGCGGGCGTGCCGATGCGCAGGCCCGAGGTCACCATCGGAGGCCGCGGGTCATTGGGGATCGCGTTCCGGTTGACCGTGATGCCGACCTCGTGGAGACGGTCCTCGGCCTGCTGGCCGTCCAGCTCGGAGTTGCGCAGGTCGACCAGGACCAGGTGCACGTCCGTGCCGCCGGACAGGACGTCCACGCCCACGGCCCTGACGTCGTCCTGGACCAGGCGCTCGGCCAGGATCCGCGCGCCGTCCAGCGTGCGCTGCTGGCGCTCCTTGAAGTCGTCGGAGGCGGCGACCTTGAAGGAGACGGCCTTCGCGGCGATCACGTGCTCCAGCGGACCGCCCTGCTGGCCGGGGAAGACCGCGGAGTTGATCTTCTTGGCCAGCTCGGCGGTGGACAGGATCACGCCACCGCGCGGGCCGCCCAGCGTCTTGTGGGTCGTGGTGGTGACCACGTGGGCGTGCGGCACCGGGTTGGGGTGCAGGCCCGCGGCCACGAGGCCCGCGAAGTGCGCCATGTCGACCATCAGGTACGCGCCGACCTCGTCCGCGATCCGGCGGAACGCGGCGAAGTCCAGCTGACGCGGGTACGCCGACCAGCCCGCCACGATCAGCTGCGGCCTGGACTCCTTGGCGAGGCGCTCGACCTCGTCCATGTCGACCTGGCCGGTCTCGTCGTTCACGTGGTACGCGACCACGTTGTACAGCTTGCCGGAGAAGTTGATCTTCATGCCGTGGGTCAGGTGCCCGCCGTGCGCGAGGTTCAGACCCATGATCGTGTCGCCCGGCTTCAGCAGCGCGAACATCGCCGCCGCGTTGGCCTGGGCGCCCGAGTGGGGCTGTACGTTCGCGTGCTCGGCGCCGAAGAGCGCCTTGACGCGGTCGATGGCGATCTGCTCGACCACGTCGACGTGCTCGCAGCCGCCGTAGTAGCGGCGGCCCGGGTAGCCCTCGGCGTACTTGTTGGTCAGGACCGAGCCCTGGGCCTCCATGACCGCTACCGGAGCGAAGTTCTCCGAGGCGATCATCTCCAGGGTGGACTGCTGGCGGTGCAGCTCGGCGTCGACGGCGGCGGCGACGTCCGGGTCCAGCTCGTGCAGGGGCGTGTTCAGAAGCGACATCAGTCAGAAGTCCTTAAGAGCCGGAGAACTCGGTGTACTCGTCCGCGGAGAGCAGGTCGGCCGGCTCCTCCGCGATGCGTACCTTGAACAGCCAGCCACCCTCGAAGGGGGCGGAGTTCACCAGCGACGGGTCGTCCACCACGTCCTGGTTGGCCTCCACGACCTCGCCGGTGACCGGCGCGTACAGGTCGCTGACGGACTTGGTCGACTCCAGTTCGCCGCAGGTCTCGCCCGCGGTCACCGTGTCACCGACCTCCGGAAGCTGGGCGTAGACGACATCGCCGAGCGCGTTGGCCGCGAACTCGGTGATGCCGACCGTCGAGACGCCGTCCTCGGCGACCGACAGCCACTCGTGCTCCTTGCTGTAGCGCAGCTGCTGGGGGTTGCTCATGGCCTGAATTCTCCTGTACGCGGGGGAGTGCGGATGAACGGGATGACCGAGTGGTCCTGGGATACGAGACGTGACACAGCGGCGTGCGTCACGTGGGCGCGCTGGACGGGGCCCTTTCGGCCCCGAAGCTACTTCTGGCGCTTGTAGAACGGCAGCGCCACGACCTCGTACGGCTCATGGCTGCCCCGGATGTCCACGCCGACCCCGGCCGTGCCCGGCGCGGCGTGTGCGGCGTCGACGTACGCCATCGCGATCGGCTTGCCCAGTGTCGGGGAGGGCGCGCCGGAGGTGACCTCGCCGATCACCTTGCCGTCGGCGACGACCGAGAACCCGGCGCGCGGTACGCGACGGCCCTCGGCGACAAGCCCGACGAGTACCCGCGGGGGGTTCTCCGCGGCGCGGGAGGCGGCCTCCTGGAGCGCGGCACGCCCCACGAAGTCCCCCTCCTTCTCGAACTTCACGACCCGCCCGAGCCCTGCGTCGAAGGGGGTGAGCGAGGTGGTCAGCTCATGCCCGTACAGCGGCATGCCCGCCTCCAGGCGCAGCGTGTCGCGGCAGGACAGGCCGCAGGGGACGAGCCCGACGGGCGCGCCCGCGTCCGTCAGCGCCTGCCACAGCTTCTCGGCGTCGGACGGGGCCACGAACAGCTCGAAGCCGTCCTCGCCCGTGTAGCCCGTGCGGGCGATCAGAGCCGGGACGCCCGCGACGGTGCCCGGCAGGCCCGCGTAGTACTTCAGCCCGTCCAGGTCGGCGTCGGTCAGCGACTTGAGGATGCCGGGCGACTCGGGGCCCTGCACGGCGATCAGCGCGTACGCGTCCCGGTCGTCGCGCACGAGGGCGTCGAAGCCGGCGGCACGCTCGGTCAGCGCGTCCAGCACCACCTGGGCGTTGGAGGCGTTCGCGACGACCATGTACTCGTTCTCGGCCAGCCGGTAGACGATCAGGTCGTCCAGGATGCCGCCGTCCTCCCGGCAGATCATCGTGTAGCGGGCGCGGCCGACGCCGACGGAGGCGATGTTGCCGACCAGCGCGTGGTTCAGCAGGGCGGCGGCCCCCGGCCCGGTGACCGTGATCTCGCCCATGTGCGACAGGTCGAAGAGGCCGGCCCGGGTGCGCACGGCGAGGTGCTCGTCGCGCTCGGAGCCGTAGCGCAGGGGCATGTCCCAGCCCGCGAAGTCGGTCATCGTCGCGCCGAGCGAGCGATGCAGGGCATCGAGCGCGGTGAGACGGGGTGCGTTACTGCTCATCGGTGGGGCTCCCAAGGCATGACGGCGAGGTCGTTCCTCCCCATCTGTCATCGGAACCTGAGAGGTTCATCACGACCCCGCGAACGGAGGTCCTGACTTGCACCTTGGGTGGAGCCACTGGAGAGCGGCCCGCTTTTCAGATGTGCCTCGCCCGCGCGGTAACGGGGCCTGAGAGATTCAAGGGAGGGACTTGCTCCTTCGGCGCCCGGGTACCCGAAGGTTCCCGGAACTCTCCCGCGCGGATTCAAGCGGCCGGTATGCAGTTGGCGGGCACATCATCGCACGCGCCGTCCGATCACGGCAGCCCGCATCTGTAACCGGCCTGTGGCAGTCCGCGTACGGAAACGAGAGACACCGCGCATTACCTTCTCTTTACACTCGACGGGGATGGGACTCCACACCCAAGGGGAGGACGATCACGGTGAACAGGACCACGGCGTACGCCACGACCTCGGGCCTCGCGCTGCCCGAGCAGCCCGGCGCCCCGGCCGGGACCCGGGAGGCGTGCGGAGCGCTGCCGTCGGCCGTCGTCCGCGACCTCAGAGCGCGCGCGGGACACTCTCCGCACGGTCTGCACTTCGGAGTGGCCGACGTCGTCGTGGTCACCGGGTTGCCGGGCAGCGGCAAGTCGACCCTGATGCGCCGCGCCGTCGATGGCCCGCGCATCGACTCCCAGGACACCAGGGACCGCTGGGACGAGCGGGCGGCCGGCCGGCTGCCGTACGCCGTCTACCGGCCCCTCGTCCGCCTCGCGCACTACGCGGGCCTGCACCGCGCCCTGCGCTCCGGCGCCGGGGTCGTCGTGCACGACTGCGGTACGCAGGCCTGGGTGCGCCGCTGGCTCGCCCGCGAGGCCCGGCGCCGCGGCGGCACCCTCCACCTGCTGCTGCTCGACGTCACGCCCGGCACGGCGCTGGAGGGCCAGCGCGAGCGCGGCCGGGGCGTCTCGCGGTACGCGTTCGCCCGTCACCGGGGCGCGGTCGCCCGGCTGCTGCGCTCCGTCGAGCGGGGCGACCTGCCGGAGGGCTGCGGCTCGGCGGTGCTCCTCGACCGGGACGCGGCGGACGTACTGCGGAGGATCGGTTTCGGCGACTGAGAAGCGGCCGCGAGTGGCCGAGGCATCAGCGAGTGGCCGAGAGCGGTGGGGAAGTCGTACAGGCCCACTAATCTTTCCAGCCAGAACACCAGAACAGTGGTTCACCGCAGGCGGTAGACAGGTAGACAGATGGACATCCCCGACTTCCCGGACTTTTCGGCACCGGCGTACCCGCAACCCGGCTCACACCCCCACTCGCACGGCGGCTGGCCGGGCAACGAACTGGAGGAGGTGCTCTCCGCGTCCCTCGGAGTGCCCTCGGCTGGCGGCCGCATCGTCGAGGTCCTCGGCCGCAGTTTCGTCTGGGTGCCGCTGCCCAACGGCGGCGGACCGCACGCGGGATCCCTCGACCTGCCCACCCTGGAGATCGACGGCCAGGCGTACGTGCCGGTCTTCAGCTCGGAGGAGCAGTTCCGCCAGGTCACCGGCGGCCATCTGTCGTACACGATCGCGCCCGCGGTCGAGTTCGCCCGCGGGCTGCCTCCGCAGGTCGGCATCGCGATCAACCCGGACGGGGTGGTCGGTGTGCCGCTGCCGCCCCTCGCGGTCGCCGAGCTGTGCCGGGCCGGGCGCACCCCGCTGGACGGGCCCACGAGCGGTGGCCGGGTGAAACTCTACGAGCCCGACTGGCAGGACGATCCGGTGGACTTCTTCGCCGCCGCCTCGGCCGAGTTCGCGGCGACGGGAGTCGTACGGACCGCCCGCCGCTGTCTGGCCAGCATCGAGGGCGACGACCCGGTCATGTTCGTCGGAGTCGAACTCTCCGTGTGGGAGGGAGACCTCCGCGCCCTCCCCATGGACGCCCTCTCCCGCGCCCTCTCCCGCGTCGCGGTCAAGTGGCCGGTGAACCTGGTCCTCCTGGACGTCGCCCAGGACCCGGTGGGCGACTGGATGCGAGCCCAAGTACGGCCCTTCTACCAGCAGACCCGGTAGAAGCGCCCCGCAAGGGGCGCGAGGAACTGCGCGAGCAACCACAGTGGACCTGCTGCGGCCCGAACACGGCAAGCCCCGAGCTTCCAACGGCTCCCCAGCGGAGTGCATTCGCCGCTTAAGCTGGTTTCATGGCTCGGCCGGGGTTCGGCCGAGGTGTTGGTCGACGTCATGATTTCTTCGCGAAGGGGCGGTTGAAGGTGAGCGCGTCGGGCACGGCCGCGGCCGGTCAGGTCGAGCACATGCTGCGCCAGGTGACGCCCGGGCGTTACGACGCCTACGAGGCGCTCCTTCGCGCGCTCGCGACCCCGTCGTCCGGCCAGGTGTGGATGCTGCTCTGGCACGGCCAGGGCGGCTCCCCGGACGCCCAGTACGGGAACATGGAGGTGGACGGCTTCGGCTACGCGCCGTGCGTCACCTCCGCCCAGGAACTCTCGGCCAGCGGCTGGAACCGGTCGTACGAGGTCGTCGACGGCCTCGACGTGGCCCGCACCCTCTACCCCGACCACTTCGGGCTCTGGCTCAATCCGCACGCCCCGGGCGGCGGGGTCGGCATCCCGTGGCTGGATCTGCGCAGAATCGCGGCGGGTCTGGAGCGCCAGCCCGCCGGTCCGCTGCGAATGTCCGAACCCGGCATCGAGATCCCGCAGTTCTACGCCCTGCTCACCCAGAACGCACATCGCACCACCGCCGTGCGCTCGCTGCGCCGCGCCTGGGTGCAGCCGGCGCTCGGGGCGGCGTATCTGGCCATCGGGCTCGATGTCTACGACACCTCGCCGCCCGCCGTCGACTCGGTGCGGGCGATGATGCAGCAGACCATCGGCGCGGTTCCGGACGGGCTGCCCGTGTCGACCGTCGCGATGTCGGACGAGTACGACCCGGTGGCGATGTGGCTGCGCGCCAACGCGCGGCCGTTCTACGACCGCGAGGCCCACGCGGCCCCCGCGCAGGCTCCGGCGGCGGGTGGGTACGGCTATCCACCGGCACCCGGCGGATACTGATCCGCTGCCCGGCGAACCGTGAAGGATCGGCACGGGTCCTTCACCGCGGCTCTGCATTTCTTCGCGCGTAGATGACAAGGGATCGTCCGGTTAATGCCCGTATTCGCCCCCGGCGTCCCAACTGCCCCGTGTCCGACCCCCGTTACCCGCCGTCCGGATAACGGAACCCCCCTGACAGCATCACGTTTACGCATCCATTCACCGTCAAGTCTGGCTACAGATCGCCGAGGCGTTGAAGACTCCCGCTCCAGGGGGTTTAGCCCCTGTGTACGACGGACTGATCACGCCGCTACAAGCGGCACGTGTGGGCCGGCTACCGCCGGTTGAGAGGGGTCCCTGCCAGATGACGGCACCATTGCACGAGCCGACCGCGGAAGCGGCCCCGAGTGCGGCCGAAGAAGCGGCGGCTGCCGCCGCCGGCGAGAAGGTCGTGCAGGGACGTTCCCTGGGCCGGATCGCCTGGGAGCGCCTGAAGAGGGACAAGCTCGCCCTGACCGGCGGCATCGTCGTGCTCGTCCTCATCGTGATCGCCTTGCTGGCGCCAGTGATCACCCACCTGCTCGGTCAGGACCCGGACACCTTCAACGAGAAGCTGATCGACCCTCTGTTCGGCACCCCCACGGGGTCATTGGGCGGCATCAGCGGTGACCACCTGCTGGGCGTCGAGCCCGTCAACGGCCGCGACATCCTCGCCCGCATCCTCTACGGTGCCCGCGTCTCGCTCCTGGTGGGCTTCCTCTCCGCCGTCGTCGCGGTCGTCCTCGGCACCATCCTCGGCATCCTGGCGGGCTTCTTCGGCGGCTGGGTGGACTCGCTCATCAGCCGCGTGATGGACGGCCTGCTGGCCTTCCCGCAGCTCCTGTTCACGATCGCCCTGGTCTCGGTCATGCCGAACAACATGCTGGGCCTGTCCGGCTCCAACGTGCGCGTGTTCGTGATGATCCTGGTCATCGGGTTCTTCGGCTGGCCCTACATCGGACGCGTGGTGCGCGGCCAGACGCTCTCGATGCGTGAGCGCGAGTACGTCGAGGCCGCGCGATCGCTGGGCGCCGGGCGCTTCTACATCCTGTTCAAGGAACTGCTGCCCAACCTGGTCGCACCGATCATCGTCTACACGACGATGATGATCCCCACGAACATCCTCACCGAGGCGGCACTCAGCTTCCTGGGTGTGGGCGTCAAGCCGCCCACCTCGTCCTGGGGACAGATGCTGTCGAGCGCGATCGACTACTACGAGTCCGACCCCATGTACATGGTGGTCCCTGGTGTGGCGATCTTCATCACCGTCCTTGCCTTCAACCTTTTCGGCGACGGCGTGCGGGACGCGCTGGACCCGAAGGCCTCCCGCTGAACTGCCACACCCCAAGCGTCCCGTGGCACCAACACGGGGTCTCTCATCAAATCCGGAGGATCCGAGATCGTGACTACCCAACGCACCTCAGGGCGGCGTAAGCAGGCGCTTGCCGCCGCTGCTGCGGTCGCCGCACTGCTGACCACGGCGGCGTGCGGCGGCGGAGGCAGCGACGACAACAACGGTTCGAAGACCGGCGCCGCCGGCTTCGACGCCGCCAACAACAAGGTCGCCCAGGCCTCCCTGGTCAAGAAGGGCGGCACGCTGCGGTTCGGCGGTGCCCAGGACGCCGACTCGTGGGACACCACGCGTGGCTACTACGGCTTCATGTGGGACTTCGCGCGCTACTACAGCCGCCAGCTGGTCACGGGCAAGACGGAGCCGGGCAAGGCAGGCGCCGAGCTCACCCCGGACCTCGCCACGGGTCTTGCGAAGGTCACGGACGACGGCAAGACCTACACGTACACCCTGCGTGACGGCGTCACGTGGGAGGACGGCAAGGCGATCACGTCCAAGGACGTGAAGTACGGCATCGAGCGCGTGTGGGCGCAGGACGTGCTGTCCGGCGGTCCGACGTACCTCAAGGACTTCCTTGACCCCAAGGGCGAGTACAAGGGTCCCTACAAGGACACGTCCAAGGACAAGCTGGGCCTGAAGGCCATCACCACGCCGGACGACAAGACGATCGTCTTCCACCTCCCCAAGGCCAACTCGGACTTCCAGGAGGTGCTGGGTCTGGTCTCGGCCTCCCCGGTCCGCCAGGACATGGACACCAAGTCCAAGTACGGCCTGAAGCCGTTCTCCTCCGGCCCGTACAAGTTCGACTCGTACAGCCCCGGCAAGAGCCTGACGCTGGTGCGCAACACGAACTGGAAGCAGTCCTCGGACCCGATCCGCAAGGCGTACCCGGACAAGATCACCGTCCAGTTCTACTCGGACGCCAACCAGCTGGACCAGCGCCTGCTCAACGGTGACCTGGACCTGGACATCAACCAGACCGGCATGTCCCCGCAGGGCCGCACCACCGCCCTGAAGGAGCACAAGGCCAACCTGGACAACCCGATCTCGGGTTACATCCGTTACGCGGCATTTCCGCAGAGCGTGAAGCCGTTCGACAACGTCGAGTGCCGTAAGGCGGTCATCCTCGGCGCCGACCACGTCTCCCTGCAGACCGCTCGCGGTGGCCCGATCGCCGGTGGTGACATCGGCACCAACATGCTCCCGCCGTCCGTCCCGGGCGCCGAGGGCCAGAAGTACGACCCGTACGGCATCTCCGGTGCCGACAAGAACGGCAACGTCGAGAAGGCCAAGGCGGCGCTGAAGGCGTGCGGCAAGCCGAACGGCTTCTCCACCACCATCGCGGTGCGCAACAACAAGCCGGTCGAGGTGGCCACGGCCCAGTCGCTGCAGGCGTCGCTGAAGAAGATCGGCATCAACGCGCAGATCGACCAGTTCGACGGTTCGCAGACCACCGGCATCATCGGCAGCCCTTCGAACGTGAAGAAGAAGGGCTACGGCATCATCATCATGGGCTGGGGTCCGGACTTCCCGACCGTCCAGGGCTTCGGTCTGCCGCTGTGGGACAGCAAGTACATCGCGCCGAGCGGTAACAACAACTTCTCCCTGATCAACGACAAGACCATCGACGGTCTGTTCGACCAGTACGTCACCACGCTGGACGAGGCGGGCAAGACCAAGATCTCGACCGATATCAACCACAAGGTCATGGAGGGCGCGTACTACCTGCCCTTCACCTTCGAGAAGTTCATCAACTGGCGCAGCGACAACCTCGCGAACGTCTACACGACGGACAACTACAGCGGTACGTACGACTTCGTCAACCTCGGCCTGAAGAACCCGAAGAAGTAAACCGGCACACCCGCCGTACAGGCACGAAAGGCAGGTGAAGGCCGGCGCGGCGTGGTCGCGGGCCGTCGGATGACCTCCGGTGGCCCGCGGCCCCGCGGCGGGCCGTAAGCTGTGCTCGCTTACCTCATCAGGCGGCTGTTCGCCGCCGCAGTGATGCTCGTGGTCATCGTCATGGTGGTCTTCGGCATCTTCTTCCTCGTCCCCAAGTGGGCGGGCGTGGACATCGCCTCGAGCTTCGTGGGCAAGCAGGCCGACCCGGCCGCTGTCGAGGCCGTACGGCAGAAGCTGGGCCTGAGCGACCCGATCTACTCCCAGGTCTGGGAGTTCTTCAAGGGCATCTTCGCCGGCCGCACCTACTCGGGCGGTGGCGACGTCACGCACTGCGCCGCGCCCTGCTTCGGCTATTCCTTCCGCAGCGAGCAGGCCGTCTGGCCGGTGCTCACCGACCGCTTCCCGGTGACCCTGGGGCTCGCGCTCGGTGCCGCCGTGCTGTGGCTGGTCTTCGGTGTCGCGGCCGGTGTGCTCTCCGCGCTCAAGCGGGGCAGCATCTGGGACCGTGGCGCGATGGTCGTCGCCCTCTCCGGTGTCTCCCTCCCCATCTACTTCACCGGCATGCTCAGCCTGGCGATCTTCACCTTCGGACTGCATTGGATCAACGCGCAGTACGTGCCGCTCGACCAGAGCGTCAGCGGCTGGTTCGGCGGCATGATCATGCCCTGGATCACCCTCGCCTTCCTGTACGCGGCGATGTACGCCCGGATCACCCGCGCCACCATGCTGGAGATCCTCGGCGAGGACTACATCCGCACGGCACGTGCCAAGGGCCTCAAGGAGCAGGTCGTCATCGGCAAGCACGCCATGCGCTCCACGATGACCCCCATCCTCACCATGCTGGGCATGGACCTCGGCGCCCTCATCGGCGGCGCCATCCTGACGGAGTCGACGTTCAACCTGCCCGGCCTCGGCCGCGCGGTGCTCGACGCCATCAAGAACCAGGACCTGCCCATCATCCTGGGCGTCACTCTGATCACTTCTCTCGCGGTGCTTCTCGCCAACCTCGTGGTGGACGTCCTGTACGCCGTGATCGACCCCCGAGTGAGGCTCTCATGACCGAACTCAGCAAGAGCGGAGCGGTGGCCGAGCCCGTCAAGGACTCGCCCGCACCCTCCGCCTTCCTCGAAGTACGCGACCTCAAGGTGCACTTCCCGACCGACGACGGTCTGGTCAAGTCCGTCGACGGGCTCAGCTTCCAGCTGGAGAAGGGCAAGACCCTCGGGATCGTGGGCGAGTCCGGCTCCGGCAAGTCGGTGACCTCGCTCGGCATCATGGGCCTGCACACGGCCGGCCAGTACGGCAAGCGCAAGGCGCAGATCTCCGGCGAGATCTGGCTGAACGGCACCGAACTGCTGTCCGCCGACCCGGACTACGTACGCAAGCTGCGTGGCCGCGAGATGGCGATGATCTTCCAGGATCCGCTGTCCGCGCTGCACCCGTACTACACGATCGGTCAGCAGATCGTGGAGGCGTACCGCATCCACCACAACGTGGACAAGAAGACGGCGAAGCGCCGCGCGGTCGAGATGCTCGACCGGGTGGGCATCCCGCAGCCGGACAAGCGCGTCGACAGCTACCCGCACGAGTTCTCCGGCGGTATGCGTCAGCGCGCGATGATCGCGATGTCGCTGGTCAACAACCCCGAGCTGCTCATCGCGGACGAACCGACGACCGCCCTGGACGTGACCGTCCAGGCGCAGATCCTCGACCTGATGCGGGACCTGCAGAAGGAGTTCGGCTCCGCGGTCATCATCATCACCCACGACCTGGGCGTCGTCGCGGAGCTCGCCGACGACATCCTGGTGATGTACGGCGGCCGTTGCATCGAGCGCGGTCCGGCCGAGAAGGTGTTCTACGAGCCCCGGCACCCCTACACCTGGGGGCTGCTCGGCTCGATGCCGCGCCTGGACCGTGAGCAGACCGAACGCCTCATCCCCGTCAAGGGCTCCCCGCCCTCGCTGATCAACCTCCCGTCCGGCTGCGCCTTCAACCCGCGCTGCCCGTACGCGGACGTTCCCAAGGACAACGTGACCCGCACGGTCCGCCCCGAGCTGACCGAGGTCGGCGGACGGCACTGGGCCGCCTGCCACATGACCCAGGAGCAGCGGGAACGCATCTGGATCGAAGAGATTGCGCCGAAGCTGTGAGCGAGAAAGCCAAGGACGCGGAAGTGACCATTCCCGCACAGGCACAGGACGAAGGCGGCGCCACCCTCACCAAGGACGCCGCTCCCGGTGACGTCCTGCTGAAGGTGACCGGACTGCAGAAGCACTTCCCCATCCGGAAGGGCCTGCTGCAGCGTCAGGTCGGTGCCGTGCGCGCCGTCGACGGCCTCGACTTCGAGGTGCGCTCCGGGGAGACCCTGGGCGTCGTGGGCGAGTCCGGCTGCGGCAAGTCCACGATGGGCCGGCTCATCACGCGGCTGCTCGAACCGACCGCGGGCACGGTCGAGTTCCAGGGCAAGGACATCACGCACCTCGGTGTGAGCGGTATGCGTCCGATGCGCCGTGACGTCCAGATGATCTTCCAGGACCCGTACTCGTCACTCAACCCCCGCCACACGGTCGGCACGATCATCAGTGCCCCGTTCAAGCTGCAGGGCGTGACCCCCGAGGGCGGTGTCAAGAAGGAGGTCCAGCGACTGCTGTCGGTCGTCGGCCTCAACCCCGAGCACTACAACCGCTATCCGCACGAGTTCTCCGGCGGTCAGCGCCAGCGCATCGGCATCGCCCGCGCGCTCGCGCTCAACCCGAAGCTGGTCGTGGCGGACGAGCCGGTCTCGGCGCTCGACGTGTCGATCCAGGCGCAGGTCGTCAACCTCCTCGACGACCTGCAGCAGGAGCTGGGCCTGACGTACGTGATCATCGCGCACGACCTGTCGGTGGTCCGGCATGTCTCGGACCGGATCGCGGTGATGTACCTCGGCAAGATCGTGGAGCTCGCCGACCGCGACTCGCTCTACAAGGCGCCGATGCACCCGTACACCAAGGCGCTGATGTCCGCGGTGCCGATCCCGGACCCCAAGCGCCGGAACGTGAAGAGCGAGCGCATCCTGCTCAAGGGCGACGTGCCCTCGCCGATCGCGCCGCCGAGCGGCTGCCGCTTCCACACGCGGTGCTGGAAGGCCACGGAGATCTGCAAGACGACCGAGCCGCCGCTTCTGGAGCTGAAGCCCGGCCAGCAGGTCGCCTGCCACCACCCGGAGAACTTCGAGGACCAGGCGCCGCAGGACACGGTGCTGCTGTCCGTGGCGAAGGAGGCCGCGGCGCTCGTGGCCGACGAGGTGCTGGCGGAGTCGGCGGAGACGTCGGCGGCGGTGGCCGCGGAACTGGAAACCACGGAGGAGACTCCGGAGCCCGCCGCGGAGACGACCACCGAGCCTGCCGCGGAGGCCGCCACGGAGGAGGCCGCCACGGAGGAGGCCACCGCGGAGGAGGCCACCACGGAGGAGACCGCCGCGGAGACGACCACCGAGCCTGCCGAGGAGGCCGCCACGGAGGAGGCCACCGCGGAGGAGACCGCCGCGGAGACGACCACCGAGTCTGCCGAGGAGGCCGCCGCGGAGGAGGCCACCGCGGAGGAGACCGCCGCGGAGGAGGCCACCGCGGAGGAGACCGCCACGGAGGAGACCGCCACCGAGGAGGCCGCCACCGAGGAGGTCTCCGAAACGGTCGCCGTCGACGAGTCGGACTCGTCGGAGGAGTCGGGAACCGACAGCCAGAAGTGATCGGGTAAAAGTAAATGCCCCGGTAACCAGAGAAATGGTTACCGGGGCATTTGTTTTGAAGAATTATCAGGAACTGGTTTCCCAGTAGTGCCAGCCGACCGAAGTCGCCGGAAGCTTGGCCGTGCCCCTCGCGAGCGTCGTCACCGAACAGTTCGGATTCGTGCGGTTCGACTCCCATCCGACCTTGAAGCCGTTGGAACCGTACTGCAGGTTTCCGTATTTGTTGGAGTGGATGTTGTGCGAGTACGTGTGGCCGGTCGTGACCGCCACGGACTTGGTGATGCTGCCGCTCACCGAGGCCTTCGCCGAGGCGAACAGGTAGCTCGCGCTCACCTCCAGGGAGGTGGAGAGGCTGTACGTGATGGTGGACGCCCTGGTGACGGAGGCGGTGATGGTACCGCCCGGACCGTCCTTGAAGTAGGCCCCCGAGGCGGGAATCCGATAGGACGAGTGCGAGGTGATCAGGACCCCGTAATCGACCGGGCACGACCTTTTCGGAGTGACGACCGCCGAGGCCGGCGCCGCACCCGCGACGAGCGGCATTACTCCGGCGACGACAAGTGTGGCCAGCTTGGTTCTCTTACGCATGAATTTCCCCCATGCAAGTGGTCCGGCCTCCGTTTCGGCGGAGCCCGTCAAGCTGGAATGAGCCTATGAAGTTGACCGAGACCGGTCAATCACATTCTGTGGAGTTGAGCAACAATTGAGCCTGCCGCTCCGGGCGGTAAAGACTCGGGAATGCCGGGGTCTTCGTGCGGTCAAACGGCGGACTGTTTCCGCCCGTTCGGGAGGAGCGGAAGTCGATCGTCAGGAGTCAACTGGCGGGTAGGCCATGACGATTGGGCAAAGTCATGAACATGCCCGAATGGAAGAGTGCAGAGTCTCGCGTGTCCAACTGATCGGGAACGATCGGAACACGTACGAAAGGGACGCTCATGGCACTCTCCCGTTCGGCACGTTTAGGGGCCCTCGCGACCGCGGCGGCCTCCTTCCTCGTCATCGCCGCCTCCTCCGCCCCGACCCCGGGCGCCGACGGCATCGGCGACTCCTACTTCCCCCAGCTCGGCAACGGCGGCTTCGACGCCCGCCACTACGACCTGAACGTGGCGTACAACCCGGACACCGACCGCCTGGACGGCCGTACGACGCTCACGGCCCGCGCCACCCAGTCCCTCTCCTCCTTCGACCTCGACCTCCAGAGACTGGAGGTCACGCGCGTCGAAGTGAACGGCAGACGCGCCGACTTCACCCGCGACGGCGACGAGATCCACATCACCCCGCACGGGGCGATCCGCAAGGGCGGTACCTTCACCGTCACCGTCGCCTACGGCGGCGTTCCCGAAGCCCTCAACGGTCCCATCGTCTTCGGCTCCGACTACGGGTGGATGAAGACCGCCGACGGAGTCTTCGTCGCCTGTGAGCCCAACGCCGCCTCCACCTGGTTCCCCTCCAGCGACCACCCCTCCGACAAGGCCACCTACGACATCCGGATCAAGGCACCCAAGGGCCTGACGGGCGTCTCCAACGGGCGGCTGATATCGACGTACGACAAGGGCGACAGCACGGTCGCGCACTGGCGCGAGAGCAGGCCGATGGCGACCTACCTCGCGACCGCGACCATCGGGAAGTTCGACGTGAAGACGGGGACGACCCCGGCCGGGACGCCGATCTACGTGGCCATCGACCCGGTGCTCGCGGGCAGCAACAGCGTCGACGTGTACGCCGTGACGGCCGAGGCCACCGACTACTGGTCGCAGGTCTTCGGGCCCTATCCCTTCGAGGAGACCGGCGCGATCGTCGACGACATGCCGGAGGCGGGGTTCTCGCTGGAGGTGCAGTCGAAGCCCGCGTACTCCGCCGTGCGCTCGGAGTCGACCATCGTGCACGAGCTGGCCCACCAGTGGTTCGGCGACTCCGTGTCGGTGGAGCGCTGGAAGGACATCTGGCTGAACGAGGGCTTCGCGACCTACGCCCAGTGGCTGTGGTCCGAGCACAAGGGGATCCGCTCGGCGCACGACTCCTTCCTCGCCGGGTACAACGCGCGGCCCGCGGACTCCGCCTTCTGGGGGACCGTCGTCGCCGACCCGCAGCGCGACACCATGTTCGCCTCGGCGGTCTACCAGCGTGGCGCGATGACCCTCCAGATGCTGCGCGAGCGCATCGGCGACACCGCGTTCTTCAAACTGCTGCCCGCCTGGACGAAGCTCCACAAGTACGGCAACGCGAACACCGCCGACTTCATCCACCTCGCGGAGAGGATCTCGGGACGACAGCTCGACGACCTTTTCCAGACCTGGCTGTTCACCACAGGGAAACCAGCCCTGTAACCCTTTCTTTGTAAGGCGCAAGCCCCGCGACAGGTGAGAATGTCCGGGTGCTTCAGGAACTGTTCACCCCCTCCGTCCAGCATGTGCTCGACCTCGTGGGGATCTTCGTCTTCGCGATCTCCGGCGCCCTGCTGGCCGTCCGCAAGAACTTCGACGTCTTCGGCATCGCCGTCCTCGCCGAGGTCACCGCACTGGGCGGAGGGCTGTTCCGCGACATGGTCATCGGGGCCGTACCCCCGGCCGCGTTCACCGACCTCGGCTACTTCAGCACCCCGCTGCTCGCCGCCCTGCTGGTGTTCTTCCTCCACCCCGAGGTGGAGCGCATCCAGGTCGCGGTGAACGTCTTCGACGCGGCCGGACTCGGCCTGTTCTGCGTCGCGGGCACCACGAAGGCGTACGAGTACGGCCTCGGCCTGACCCCGTCCGCGGCCCTGGGCCTGGCCACCGCGGTCGGCGGCGGTGTGCTGCGCGACGTCCTCGCCAACGAGGTGCCCTCACTGCTGCGCTGGGACCGCGATCTGTACGCGGTCCCGGCGATCGTCGGCGCCACGATGGTGGTCCTGTGCATCCGCTACGACGCGCTGTCCCCGTTCACCAGCGGGCTCGCCGCTGTCACCGCTTTCGTCCTGCGGTTGCTCGCGATGCGGTACCACTGGCGAGCGCCGCGTGCTTGGCACCGCCGGTCGACGGCGACGGAGTCGCAGACTCCTTAGCGTGGGCCCCCGGCCCGATCTGCAGGGTCAGCCAACGGAAGGTCTCCGGGATCTGCGGCCGCCACAGGGCCATGTTGTGGCCGCCCGCACTGCGCGGCAGCAGCACCACCTGCACGCTCGTCGGCGCCTTCGCGATCGACTGGAGCGCCGCGCCGGCCTCGTAGCCGTCATGCGCCTCGCCGGAGATGTAGAGGGAGATGTGGGGCGGCGTGCGGTAGGACTTGAGCAGCAGGTAGGGATTGTTCTCCCGGCGCAGCGTCAGGGTCCGCGCCGCGAGCGAGTTGCGTTCGCCGATCGGGTCGTTGTACCCGGACATGCTCACCGCGGCCCGGTAGCGGTCGGGGTGAGCGACCGCGAGCTTGGCCGCGCAGTGCGCCCCCGCGGAGTAGCCGGCCACGCCCCAGCCGTCCGGCGCGGACTTCGCCCGGAAGTTGTCCACCACCATCTTCGGCACGTCGATGCTGAGCCAGGTGTCGGCGTTCACCTTGCCGGGCACGTTCGCGCAGCCGGTGTCGGTCTTGGCCAGCAGATTCGTGCGCGGCGCCACCAGGATGAACGGCGCGACCTGCCCGTCGCGCATCAGCGGCAGCAACTGCTCATGCACCTTCAGCGAACCGAACCACGCCTTCGCCGAGCCCGGATAGCCGGGCAGCAGCTCCACGACGGGGAACTTCCGGTTGCGGTAGGCCGGCTCGTTGTACTGCGGCGGCAGCCAGACGTAGACCTCCGCGTCCACACCCGACACCTGGCCGTGCAGCTGCGTGACCTTCACCCCGCCCGCCTTGGACATACCGGGGCCGTCGGCCTGCGAGAACGTCTGGCGGACCTTGGGGAGCTGGCGCAGCGAGATACCGCCGGTGCCGTCCCGGCCGAGGTTGGCGGCCGCCCGCACGTGGTTGCCCGTGCCGAGCAGGTCGGACCAGTTGTCGTACAGGCTGTTGGCGTTGTTCACGAGCACGAAGACGAGAGTGATCGCGGTGCCCTGGGCGAACAGCAGCATCACCATCCGGGCCACGCTGCGCACCACCGTGGGGCCCGGAACGCGCGACCACAGCACGAGGGGGAGGATCAGGGCGACCGCGACCAGGATGATGGCGGTGAGGAGGAACGGCGTTCCGGTGAGGCTCACGGTGTGTGCGGCTCTTCCTGTGACGGGCTGGATCAACGGTCTGCAGCTGCATCGGGTTCTATGTCCTTGGAGAGGGGGATCCGATGCCGTTGGTTCACGGAAGAGTTCGGACACTTACCAAGAAATTGCCGAAACCTCACTCCCGGGTGACGGGGTTCACATGCCCGAAACAGAAAAAGCTACCGCTTAGTAATTACCTGTTGTACCGTTCAGGCATGTCAGAAGCAGCTACCGCACAGGCCGCGCGCGCCGCGATCGGTGACAGCGAGTTCGACCGCGACACCGCGGTCACCCTGCGCGAACCCGGCGTCTACGACATCGACCTGTCCGCCGGATGGACCATCATCAGCGCCGTCAACGGCGGCTATCTGCTCGCCGTCCTGGGCCGCGCCCTCGCCGACGCCCTGCCGCACAGCGACCCGTTCACCGTCTCCGCCCACTATCTGACCGCGTCGCAACCCGGCCCGGCAGTGGTCCGAACGGACGTCGTCCGGACAGGGCGGACCCTGTCGACCGGGCAGGCCTCGCTCTTCCAGTTCGACGACGAGGGCCGCGAGGTCGAACGGATCCGCGTGCTCGCCTCGTACGGCGATCTCGACGCCCTGCCCGACGACGTCCGCACCACGGCGACACCGCCCGCGATCCCGCCCATGGAGCACTGCTTCGGGCCGGAGGACGGACCGGCGCCCGTCGACGGCAGCTCCGCCATCACCGAGCGGCTGATGCTCAAGCTCGACCCCGCGACCCTCGGCTGGGCCCTGGGGGCGCCGTCCGGGAAGGGCGAGATGCGCTCCTGGTTCGGGCTCGCCGACGGCCGTGACCCCGACCCCCTCTCGCTGCTCCTCGCGGTGGACGCGCTGCCGCCCACCGCCTTCGAGCTCGGCATCTCCGGCTGGGTGCCGACGGTCGAACTGACGGTCCATGTGCGCTGCCGTCCGGCGCCGGGCCCGCTGCGGGTGTCGATCACCACCCGTAACCTCGCCGGCGGCTTCCTGGAGGAGGACGCCGAGGTGTGGGACAGCGCGGACCGGCTGGTCGCGCAGTCCCGGCAGCTCGCCCGGGTCCGGCTCAGCTGAGCGGTCGCCGGCCCAGGTAGGCAGCGAGCAGTCCGTAGGCGTCGGCCCCTTCGGGGGCCGGCACCGCCGAGTCGAACGGCAGCTCCTCGTCGTCGTCGCGCCGCTCGTCCGGCAGCACACGCCGGGCGATCCCGAGCGCGAACTCGGCCAGCTCCGGATCCAGTGCGAGCGGCCGTCCGAGGGACTCGGAGAGGTCCCACGTGTGGGTGACGGCCTCCATCACATAGCCCGACAGGGCGATACGTCCGGGGGCCTCGCCCCACGGCACGGTGACGAGGGCGTCCAGGCGCGCGTCGTCCGACCAGGACTTCTGGACCTCCGTCCTGACCTCGTCGTACGCCGCGCTCCAGCGATCGTCCTCGACGCCGTCGAGGAACGGTCGTACGGCCATTCCGTCGCCGCCCGCGCCGACCACCGCGATCCGGCGGGTACCGCCCGCGATGTGCGACAGCAGGGTCCGCACGTCGAACTCGGCGCACGGGGTGGGACCGGCGAGCTGCTCCGGGCGAACCGTCTTGACCAGGGCGGCGATCTGCTCGGTGGCGCGGGCGTGGAGAGGGCGGGGGTCGATGTTCATGGCGGACCTCTATCGGCGTAGGTGTGTCGGTGTCGGTGTCTGGTGTCGGCGTTGCGCTGCCTTGCCGTTGCGCCTCAGGTTCGCTGGATAACCTGACAGTTTCCGTCAGCATTTACGCCGGGCTTCGGACGAGCTTCGACGGGCATCGGCGGCCGTGATCCGCGGTGCGCGATCCTGGTGCGCGTGAAGTCCGACCGCCTGCTCTCGATCCTTCTGCTGCTGCAGACCCGCGGCCGCGTCCCCGCACACGAACTCGCCGACCGGCTCGAGGTGTCGGTGCGCACCATCTACCGCGACATCGAGGCCCTTTCGGCCTCCGGCGTCCCGGTGTACGCCGAGCGCGGGCGGCACGGCGGCATCGAACTGCTCGCCGGATTCCGTACGGACGTCACGGGACTGACCGCCGACGAGTCCCGCGCGCTGTTCATCCTGGCCGCGCAGGGCGCGCACGCCGCGCTCGGCCTGGACGCGGCGCTCGGGTCCGCGCTGCGCAAGGTGATGGCCGCGCTGCCGGCGCCGCACCGCCCGGCCGCCGAGGTGACCAGCCGCCGGATCCTCGTCGACGCGACGCGCTGGAAGGGCGGCCCCCGGCGGGCCGTGGACCTGGAGGTGCTCCAGGACGCGGTCTTCACCGACCGCAGGCTGCGGCTCAGCTACCGGCACGGCGGGCACACCGAGCCCAGCACCTACACCGTCGACCCGTACGGGCTCGTGTCCAAGGCGGGCGTCTGGTACCTCGTGGCCGACCGGCACGGGCAGCCGCGGCTCTTCCGGGCCGACCGGGTGCGCTCGGCGACGCTGCTGGGCGATCCCGTGAAGCGGCGCCCGGGCGTCGAACTGGGTGACGTCTGGGAGGTGTTGCGGCGCCAGGTCGAGGAGCGGCCGGGCGGTCTCGATGTCACAGTTCGGGTACGGCGTGCCCGTCTCGACATGTTCATCAGGCTCAACGCGGCCTCCCTCACGGCGCTTCCGGAGGACGACGGCGAGAGCGAGTGGGTCCTCGCGCACCTGGCGTACGGCGTCGTCCGCGAGGCCCGCACGCTGCTGGCCTTCGTGGACGCGGTGGAGGTGCTCTCGCCGCCGGAGGCGCGGGCGGAACTGGCCGCGGCGGCGGCCGCGATCGGTGCGGTGTACGGCGGGGATCGGGCCCCGCACGAGGGAAGTTGACCCACAGGTAACCACAGGTTCGGCACAGCGTGGCCCTACGTGGATCTGGTCCTCTGTCCACCGCTCATCCCGCACTCATCCGGCCTTCATAAACCGGTCCACGTGACTTGACTGGGAGTTACCTCATGAACCGTCGTGCCCGACTCGTCCCCGCCGTCGCCCTGCTGGCGCTCTCGCCGTTGCTGGCGGCCTGCGGCTCGGGCGACTCGTCGTCCTCGAACAGCGGCAACTCGAGCCAGAACTGTCAGCGGCCCTCCGGCATGCCGAGCGGAGGCCCGTCGGGCATGCCGAGCGGCGGGCGCTCCGGGATGCCCACGGGCTCGCCCTCCGGGACGCCGTCGAACATGCCCACCGGCAAGATGCCCTCCGGCGGTCCCTCGGGCATGCCGTCCGGCGGTCCGGGCGGTGGCCAGGGCGGCGGTCAGGGCGGCTGCGGCGGCGGTCCGGGCGGTGGCGGGCAGCCGAGCGGGCGGCCCAGCGGGCAGGCGGCACAGGGCTGAGCCGGTCCCGGTTCTCTCAGGGGTGACGTACTCGACGCTCGGGTGCGTCACCTCGCCCTTCGGTGAACGGGTATGTCACGCCACCCTTCGGCGAACGGGTATGTCACGCCACCCTTTGGTGAACGGGCGCGTCACGCCACCCTTTGGTGAACGGGTATGTCACGCCACCCTTTGGTGAACGGGCGCGTCACGCCGCCCGTTGGTGAACGGGTGTGTCACCCCAGCCAGTTGCGGCGGCCGATGGCGATCAGCCGCATCTGGCGGGTCGCGACACGGGCCACCCGCTCCCGCTCCTCCTCGGACGCCTCCAGCGCCTCCAGATAGAGCGAGGCCGTCATCAGCATCTGGTCGACGTACAGTCCCGCGAGCATCAGCAGATCGTCGTCGCTCCACCCCTCCGACTCGGGGTGCTTGGCCAGCTCGGCCTTCACCTCCTCGGCGAACCGCTCCAGTTGCTCCCTGATCGCCTGCCGCACCCGCTGGACGCCGCCGTGCCGCTCGCGCGCGATGAAACGGACGTGTGCGGGATGGGATTCGACATGGTGGGCGATCAGGTCGACCGCGCGCTCGATGCGTCCGGCGCTGTCGCCGGCCGCGGAGACCGTGTCCCCGATCATCGGGTGCAGACTGCCGAGCGCCTCCTCGACCAGCGCCACGCCGAGGTCCTCCGTCGAGCGGAAGTGCCGGTAGAAGGCGGTCGGCGCGACTCCGACGGCGCGCGTGACCTCGCGCAGACCCAGGCTGCTCAGGCTCTGCTCCTCCAGCAGTTCCAACGCGGCGTCCAGGAGCGCCTGACGGGTCTTCTGCTTCTGGGCCTGCCGGATGCCGAGAGTGTGACTCATACCATGCAGTTAACAACTGTTCTCTGTAATTGAAAAGCCGGTCGACGCGCTAGACTCTGGAGTCAGTGAACAAGTGTTACTACAACCGTTCACTGAGTCGTCAAGTCCCCGAAACAATCGGGGTTCACTGTCGAGAGGCACCTCATGCTGTTCCTCGTCGCCGTCCTGCTGCTGCTGGGTGTCGTGATGGGCTCCGTAGCCCACGCCCCGCTGCCCGTCACCCTCGTCGCCGCGGCCGTCATCGGCGTCTGGCTGGCCGTCTTCGCGGTCCGCGAGCGCAACGCCCGTCGGCGCCACACCTCCACCAACTGATTGTCGGGAGCTGACTCACGTCATGGAACTCACCGAGCGAACCGACCTCACCACCGCGCCCGCGTCCACCGGGCCCGCGTCCACCGGGCCCGCGTCCACCGCCCCCACCCGCGGGACCGGCACCAAGGACGCCGACGGCATGGCCGTAGCCTCCTTCATCCTCGGCCTCCTCGGCCTGCTGGTCCTGAACGTCTTCCTGGGCCCGATCGCCATCGCTCTGGCCTCCGTCGCCCTCTGGCGCGGCACCGCGCGCCGCGGCCGGGCTTTCCTCGGTCTGGGCCTCGGCATCGCCGATCTGCTGGTGCTGGTGGCGTTCATGCAGTTCGACAGCACGGTGTCCTGGAACTTCTGAGCCGCCGCCGAACGAGGCGCTCGATCCAGCGCGGAACGAGGGGCGGACGGGCGGCTACCCCGACGGGGGCCGAGGCCGTGGACGGACGGCCCGTAGAATCGGGCCCATCATGGCTTACCTCGACCACGCCGCGACCACACCGATGCTCCCCGAGGCGGTAGAGGCGCTGACCGCCCAGCTGAGCGTCACGGGCAACGCCTCCTCCCTGCACGCCGCCGGCCGCCGCGCCCGGCGGACGGTCGAGGAAGCCCGGGAAACCCTGGCGGAGGCCCTCGGCGCCCGCCCCAGCGAGGTCGTCTTCACCTCCGGCGGCACCGAGGCCGACAACCTCGCCGTGAAGGGCCTGTACTGGGCCCGCCGCGACGCCGACCCGGCCCGCACCCGGGTCCTCGCGAGCCCGGTCGAACACCACGCCGTCCTCGACGCCGTCCACTGGCTCGGCGAACACGAGGGCGCCACGGTCGAGTACCTGCCCGTCGACTCCTACGGCCGCGTCCACCCGGACGCCCTGCGCGAGGCCATCGTCCGAAACCCCGACGACGTCGCCCTCGTCACCGTCATGTGGGCCAACAACGAAATCGGCACGGTGATGGCGGTCCGCGAACTGACCGACGTCACGGCCGAGTTCGGGATCCCGCTGCACGCCGACGCGGTCCAGGCCTTCGGTCAGGTGCCCGTCGACTTCACCGCGTCCGGTCTCGCCGCGATGACCGTCTCCGGCCACAAGATCGGCGGCCCGTACGGCATCGGCGCCCTGCTGCTGGGCCGCGAGTACACGCCCGTACCCGTGCTGCACGGCGGTGGCCAGGAGCGGCATGTGCGCTCCGGCACCCTCGACGTACCCGCCATCGCCTCGTTCGCGGTCGCCGGGCGGCTCGCCGCCGAGCAGCGCGAGTGGTTCGCCCGCGAGATCGGCGCCCTGCGCGACGACCTGGTCGACGTGGTACGCGCTGCCGTGCCCGACGCGATCCTCGGCGGCGACCCCGCGGCCGGGGGCCGGCTGCCCGCCAACGCGCACTTCACGTTCCCGGGCTGCGAGGGCGACTCCCTGCTGCTTCTGCTGGACGCCCAGGGCATCGAGTGCTCCACGGGCTCCGCGTGCACGGCGGGGGTCGCCCAGCCCAGCCATGTCCTGCTGGCCACCGGCACCGACCCCGACCTGGCCCGCGGCACCCTGCGCTTCTCCCTCGGCCACACCTCCACGGAGGCGGACGTCGAGGCGGTGGCCAAGGCGATCGGCCCGGCGGTGGAGCGGGCACGGACGGCAGGTCTGACCTGACACGCCGGCGCCCGCCCGCAGGGCCGGACAGGCGCTAGTGCCGCAACAGGCAACGTTCGCCCCGTCGCGACGCCCGGCACGCACTCTCGCCGCACCGGCCGAAAGCCCAAGTACGTCCAGTACGAGGA